>JBHIAO010000055.1:0-19755 GCA_046758565.1 Anaerolineae bacterium | reverse complement strand
GGCTGATGGCTAACCCATACAGGGCGCTCGATGTTTGCTCCGCTCAGCCGAAGGGGTAGTGGACCAGATAGTCGATGGTCGTCTGGAGCAAGGGGCCTATGGACGGGTAGACAACCACCCGCCGGCCAGTCACGGTCTCATCCCGTTGCAGGAGCATGAGCCGCGATGCGGTCACCGTCTCGACACCGGGCGGATCGACCCACCGCCGGCTGGTGTCGCTGATCTCCTCGGTGGCGATGTGGGTGGTGATCTCCCCGGGCGCGGTCAGCGGGAACTCGACAATGCCATCGCCGGCCACGATGTGGACAGACTGGTCGGTCGGCGTGGCGACGGTCAAAGTCGCCACATCCTTCGAGTGGTAACGCGCCGTGGCGATCAGCTCGTCACCCTCGCCCACGATGGCCGGCAGGTCCAACTCCGCGTACACGTCCTGGCTGGCTTCGATGTCGTGGGTAACCCCGGCGTAGTCGCAGCCGTGGAAGAAGTAGGCCCGGCAGCGCCAGGTGCCGATTTGATCACCCAGCCGAATGGTCTTTTCCACCGGTCCATCCACCGGGAACAGCTCGACGAAGGCCAGCTCAGGAAATGCCTCACGCGGGGCGACCAGGAGCGGAGTCAGCGTAATCGTCTCCAACTCTCCAACATCCCTCAAGAAGTCCGCATCTGCAGCCATCGCCATGGGTGACGCCTGCGCCTGCAACATGCGCACCGGTTGCGCTCCGAAACGCGCATCCAGGAGATCGAATTCTCCCCACCAGTGAAGTGTCTGGTCCGGGCCGGCAGTCGCTACCTCCTGCAACCGCTGTTCACCCAGCCCGCGGGTTCCGTCCTGCACCTGCGTGAAGATACGCCTGGCCAGTTTGGGCAGTGGATCCTCATGCTCTAGCCGGACATCATAGACCAGAAGCAGACAGTGTGTTGAGACTTCGGAAGTCTCGGAGACTTCCGAAGTCTGGAGGCGCAGCACAACGGGCTGGCCAGGCACAGCCGCCGCCGGCGCGTCAATGCTGGCGTCCAGTTCCACCGGCCGGATGACCACGCCCCACGCCTCGTACGGGTGGCCGCGAGCCATGAACGCGCCCAGGGTGAACACCGAGTACGGCGTATCGACGTCGAAGGTCAGTTCGTCGCCGGCAGAGACGTCGCGGAACTCGAATCGGCGATGGGTCTGTTTGATTGGATCGAAGGCCAGGACGTGGACCAGCGTCGCGTCACGGATGGCGCGCAGCCGGCCCTGCTCCGCGATGACGTCCACGAGCTCGAAAGGCGTGTCCTCCTCACGCACGTGGGTATAGTGGAGCCCACGGATTTCGCCCTCGGCGTCGGCGAAGGGGACTAACGACGCCTCCACCGGCACGTCCAACGGGCTGAGCCTGACGCGCTGACGCTCGCGCAGGCCCGTACCGGGCAGCGCAGCGGTGGCCGTGTTGCCCTCGGGCGTCACAATCTCTATGGTCAGTGCTTCCCACGCCCACTGCCGGCGAAGATCGAACCGGGCGACCAAAGCGCCATCCTTCACATGGACACTCTGCGTCTCAAGCTTGCGATCGCCACTCCGCAGTGACACCTCGACTGTGCCGTCGTACGGCACGTTGAGCTGGGTCAGCCTGATCTCTACGCCGAGCTGTTCACGGTCGACCTGGTGCGATTCCAGAACAGCAATAAGGGGCGACAGGGTAAACTCAGCGCAACTGAAAGTGCACTCAGCCTGAGCGCCGGGCTGGTCGGCCACATTCACGACCACGGCGTATTCTCCCTCTTCCAGACCCGCATACAGGTGCAGGTGGAGGCCGGCGTCGTTCAGGATCACGCGGGTGTGATAGACCCGCTGGCCGGCCAACTGCACCTCCAGCTCGGCCTCCTGGCCGGCACAGTTCAGCCCCACGACGAAGATGTGGACGTCGTCCTCGGGCCGATAGATCTTGCGGTCGGTGGTGACCGTTACCAGATCGAGGGCCGGAAGTTCGACGATGGGCAGAACCTCGGGGAGATCGATGCGCCGGCGGGGTCGCCCGAAGAGACGGTCAACGAACGAGGGCTCCTGCTCTGGCGACGCTGGCCCAAAGTGAACGGCGAACTCATGGCGCGAGATGATGGTCGGCGTGGTGAATTGATGCTCGGTCGGCGTGGTCTGGCCGGCCTGTGCCAGATCCACGACCATAGGACGAGCAGGTGAGGCATCGAAGAAGGCGAATTGCCGGCCCAGGTAGACGTTATCACGCAGATAGGTGATGGACGCACCACACTCCGCGCACTCATCACGCTGCAGAGCATTGGCAGTACCACAGGCTGGGCATCTCATGGGAACAACCTTTCTGGTTACGCCGGCCACCTGACAGGTTGGCCCTTGGGGGCTGCGCATCTGCTATGATCGGGCCAGAACTGGAGGCCGGCTGGGGATGAGCTCACATGTCCTGACGGGCCAGATTGTACTCCAAAAGCCGATGGCCGGCAAGCAGTGGTTGTCAGCCGATGGCCGACATGCTATACTTGACATCGGTGAGAATCTCTCGATAATCACATCTACCGCTGGCGGGCTTCCTGGCCGGGTGGGGTCCCCCGCCAGATACGGCGAAGGAATAGCCGTTTTCTGTAGTTGCTCGTTCGCTCCCGCTGGACCACAAACAGCCGTCACACTTGCTCCAAGCGGACAACAGTCCGCGTCTGCCGCTGGGAACATGGGCGCTGCTCTGGCGCGGACAACAGTCCACACTTGATGTCAGAAGGGGTGGACTGAGGAGGCACTTATGACCAGTAAGAAATCCATTACGCTGCGCGAAGCGACAGAGCGGGTAGTGGGCCAGTTGGATAGCCCCATCGCCATAGACGAATTCGCACAGCGCCTGCTGACCATCTGGCCGTCCAAGGCCAAGAACCCCGCGGCAAGCATCCGCAATCATCTCCGCTGGAAAGAAGTGGGCAACACCCTGGTGTTCCTGGACCGCCAGACCATCGTCCCCCTGCGCATCGCCATGAGAGGCGTTCGTTTCCGCATCCCAATAGATCCCGAACATGCCAAGCAGGGCGTGCTGATCATCGAGCCTGCCTTCCGTTTTTTCCTTCGCCGAGAGATCGCCCGTCAGGATGTGCAACTGTTGGATGCGGCGGGTCGGCTGCTACCTGTACGTGTTGTGACGCTCGAGCAGGAAGTCCAGACAATCCTGGGCCGATCCACCTATGAGATCCCGGCCTTTGACCTGGGTGATTGGTTCCGGGCCAGCCGGGTCCGCGGCCATGACAGCGTTCTGGTCACCGTTGAGGACTGGGAGACGGGCCACTTCCGCCTGGAGCACGAGCCGGCCCGCCGGCGGCGTCAGGAGGAGATCGAGGGGAAGAACCAGGAGCTGGCTGGCCTTGTCTTCGAGATGCTCGAAGCAGCCCACAGCGAATTCCTCTTTGCCAATATGGCCATCACCACCGCCTACGCGCGCATGTCGGACCCGAGGGGTTACCCAGGCGACCACTGGGTCGAGGTCATCGCCCGAGATCCGCGCATGATGTGGGACGGCGCAACCATCCGCTACGCGGATTATCGCTCACCGTTTGAAGTGCTGCTGGGTGAGGAGGAGACACTTCCAGAAGACCCGTTCTCCCCGGCCGAGGCGCGCCAGATTTACCGCTTCAAGGTGGCGCTCCAGTATCGTCCGGGGCTGTGGCGGCGCATCGAGATTCAGGGCGGGCAGACGCTGGCTGAGCTCGACGGGATACTGCGCCACGCGTTTCAACACGATCCCACGGATCACCTCGGCGGCTTTTGGAAACGGATCAGGCGGGGCACGGGACGCCGCTTCCGCGAGGTAGATCTGGGCGACATTGACCCCTTAGGCGAGGGGAGCGGCGCGGACCTGCACGTGGCCGGCTTGGGCCTGCAGCCGGGAGATGAGCTGAAGTACGTGTACGATTTCGGCGACTGGATCGAGCATCGAATCATCTTGGAGGAGGTCGACGCGCCAGAGGAGAGAGCAGAATATCCGCGGATCGTGGCCCAGAACCGGCCGCGCTACCGCTATTGCGAGCACTGCAAGGCCGAGGATCGCAAAACCGTGGCCGATTGGATCTGCATCGAATGCTCCAATGCCCAACAGCGAAGTGTCATGGTGTGCGAGGACTGCCTGGACGCGCGGCACGAGTACCATTTCGCTGAGGAGGTCCTGTACTAAATCGGTTGTTGCGGCGAAAAGCACGAACGGTTAGCTTGACCATTCTGTTTCCCTCAAGCTCTCACAATGACCCCATGATCCAACCCGGTAAGGCAGCGACATTCTCCCTCTGTGACGATGACGATATCTTCGATACGGACGCCAAATTGCCCTTGAAGGTAGACCCCAGGCTCCACCGAGAAGGCCATTCCGGGCTCCAATAATGTGTCACTTTCGGCGGTGATCCAGGGAGGTTCGTGAACTTCCAGGCCCAGCCCATGACCAGTGCGATGTGTGAAGTGCCGGCCATAGCCGGCCTGCTCGAGAGATTCGCGGGCAGCGCGATCCACATCGCGTGCGCGGGCCCCGGCCACCGCCGCCTGGCGACCGCGCCGGTTGGCCTTCAACACGGCTTCGTAGACAGCGCGCACTTCAGGTGGTGGCTCGCCCAGGTGGACCACTCGCGTCACGTCCGACTTATAGCCGTCCAGGGTTGCCCCGATGTCGATGATGATCGTATCACCCGCCTCCAGACGCCGGTCACCTGTCTCGTGGTGCGGGAACGCACTGTTCGGACCTGAGGCCACGATGGTGAAATCCACCATCTCAGCGCCATGCTGACGGAAGTAACTGGCAATTTTGTCGGCTACCTGCCGCTCTGTCACGCCCGGTTGGCAGGCATCGGCTCCCACCATGAGCGCCTCGTCGGCCAGGGCGGCTGCGCGCGCCAACGCATCAATCTCGGCCGCCGACTTGCGCATCCGCAGTGGGGCCATCAACTCACCTGCGACCAGCGACTTCTTGGGTTCGACCATTTCTTGCAGAAGCAGCAGTGCGTCGGCACGCATGCTGTCGTCGGCTGCCAACACGCCGCCCGGCCCCACGCCGAGGCCGTCTAACGCCTCGCTCAACGCCTGGTGAGGGCCGTCGGCATCGCTCCAGCGGATCGCCCGCATGCCAGTGTGTGCTTCGACCTGATCGGCGTTGAGTTCGGGGACCACCAGCCGGGTGTCCTCGCGGCTCACCAGCAGGACACATGGCCGCTCATCCATCAGAGGTGCGAACCCGATCAGGTACCGCATGTTGGCAGTCGGGGCGATAGCAACCAGATCAACCGATTCCTGGGCTGTTGCAGCCTGCAAACGGCTGAGGCGGTTGGCTGAGAGGTTGGAAAGAGCCATCAGAGTGTCTCCTTATTTTTCTCGCTTGTCTAGCCCATAGTACCGGTTCGCCTGCTCCAGCGTGATATAGCCGTTCTTCAGGTCTTGTTTCACCAGCTCCAGGGGGCGCTCCATCGGGTCGCCCCAGCCAGCGCCCGTGCCGGTCATGACCTGGATGACGTCGTCCGTGTTCAAGGTCAAGCCACTGACCACCGCGTAGCGCTCCGTCTCACCGTTGGCTCGCCTGATCAGTATGTGGTTGGGGGAACCCGGTTGGCCGCCCTTCAGGGGCCACGGCGGGACCTTGTCGCGGGTGTAGGCCACCGTCAGCCAGGCGTTGTCGGACTTGATGCGATAGTCAATCCGCACCCCCTTGCCGCCCCGATGGAAGCCAGCGCCGCCATCCTCGTCGTGGAAGCTGAGATAGTCCACCGTCACGCCGTAGCGCGCTTCGGCCACTTCGGCCGGGCAGTTGTAGGTTTCGCCGTGCAGCGCGGAGAACTGACCCGGGTTACCGTCGGAGGTCGGCGACCCGCCCCAGCCGCCCAGCTCGGGCTCAATCACTGCATAAGTCCGGCCAGTATCGGGGTGGATGCCGCCAAAAAGCGTGCCGCATACTGAAGCGAACCCGCCCGCCGGCAGCCGGTCTGGCATGTGTGGGGCCAGGCAACGCCAGATCAGATCGTGCAACCTGATGGTAATCTCATAATAGATGCCCTGAGCCGCCGGGTAGATCGGATCAAAGACGCTCCCGTGGCGCGTCAGGACTTTTAGGGGACGGAAGGTGCCACCGTTGCTCAGTCTTTCTGGCGAGACGATGCCCTTGAAGGCGATCTGGCAGGCGACGGTCGCTTCGTCGCGGCTCATGTTGAAGGGTCCCTTGTCCTGATCGGGACTACCCCGCAGATCAACGACAAACTCGTCGTCAGTAATCTCGATCGTGACCTCATAGTCCGGTCCGTTATCTTGCGGTTCGACCAGGGAGAACTTGCCCTTCGGCAGGCGTCTAAGCGCGGCCAGAGTGACCTGCTCGCCATAGTCCAGGTACTCTTCAACCGCGTGAAGGAAGACGTCCTTCCCATACTTGTTGACGATCTCCAGGACGCGGCGTTCGCCGACCCGCACCGAAGCCACGCCAGCCCACAGATCGCCCGTCAGGAAATCGGGCATGCGGCAGTTCGCGGTGAGGATGTCGAACACGGACCGGATGGGCTCGCCGCGGGAAAAGAGCTTGATGCCAGACAGGATCATTCCCTCCTGAAAGATCTCGGTCGCGTCGGTTGACATGCTGCCGGGCACCATGCCGCCCACGTCGTTCCAATGGGCGATATTGGCCGTCCAGGCCACGATCTCCCCGTCCGCAAAGACGGGCATAGTCAGTATGACGTCGTTCAGGTGCGTCACGCCGCCGGTGTACGGGTCATTGGTGATAAAGATGTCGCCCGGCTCGATGCTGCCCGGCTGGTCGAACTTTTCCAGTACCCGCTTGACGGTCTTGTCCAGTACACCGACAAAGGCCGGGATGCCGGCCCCGGAACCGGCCAGTTCGCCGTTCCTGTCGGTGATGCCCGTGCCCATGTCGAGCACTTCGTAGATGATGGCGCTCATGGCCGTGCGGCGCATGGCGGCAAACATCTCGTCGGTAGCCGCCTGCAGCGAGCTCTGGATGATCTCAAGCGTGATCGGATCATATTTGTCGTTCATGGGTTATCCTCCTCCTCCTCATACCTTGGAAGTTGGATATTGGGTATTGGGTATTGGGTATTGGGAAACCAACCTCCAATATCTAATCTCCAATATCTAATCTCCAATATCTAATCTCCAATCTCCAAATCGGTGCGGATGTGATAGTTGCCATAGTCATCCACGTGCCACGGCAGGCCGGGCGGGACCACGGTCGTAGCGCCGGCCTCTTCGATGATGGCCGGACCCACGGAATTCATGCCTGGTTCCAGGGCATCGCCATCGTAGATTGTCGCCCGATGGATGCCGGCTTCAGCGTAGTCCACCTCCCGCCGCATTTTGACCGCGTCCTCGAGCTTGCGCCCCGTCGTCGGGAGTTTCTCCGGCTTCAGCTTGTCCACCTCGGCAATGGCGACCAGGTGATAGGCGACCAGCTCCACCGGGGTGTCCAGCGTGTAGGTGTATTCGCGTTCATAGTCCGTGTCGAAGCGCTGGCGGATGGCCTCGATCTGCTCAGCCGTGATGGCGCCGTCGGGCAAGACGATTTCCACAGAGTGTTCCTGGTTCTGGTAGCGGCACCGGCCATAGCGCAAGAAATGCACCCGCGCGGGGTCAATGTCCTCGGCGGCGAACTCCTGACGCGCCTTCTCTTCAAGTTGCCGCAGATCCTCGTCGAGCTGCGCAGCCGCTTCCGGGGCTGACAGCTCAACAATCTGGGTCTGCAAGTAATCACGGCGCAGGTCGCTGAGCAACATACCCCAGGCAGAGAAGACACTGGACTGCTTGGGAATTACCACCTTCTTGATGGCCAGCTCCTTGGCCAGGGCGCAGGCGTGCATGCCACCGCCGCCGCCAAAGGCGATCAGCGTGAAGTCGCGCGGGTCATGGCCGCGGTTCACAGAGATCAGCTTGATGGCGTTGACCATGTTGTTGTTGGCGATGCGGACGATGCCGCGCGCCACTTCCTGTCGAGTGGTGCGGAGGGTCGCAGCCAGCTTATCCAGCGCCCGATCCACTCCCTCCATGTCCGCCTCCAACGTGCCACCGCAGAAATAGTGCGGGTTGATGCAACCCAGCGCCAGGTTGGCGTCGGTGGTCGTCGCTTCTGTGCCGCCGATGCCGTAGGACACCGGGCCGGGCACGGCGCCGGCACTGTGTGGGCCGACGTGGAGCCTCTGGAATTCGTCCACCCAGGCAATGGACCCGCCGCCCTGGCCGATTTCCACCAGGTCAACCACCGGCACCATGGCCGGATAGCCGGCCGAGATCTCGCTGCGTCCGATCTGGTAGTTGGTGTTGAGCTTGACCTCGCCGCCCGTGATCAGCCCGCATTTGGCCGTCGTCCCGCCGACGTCAATGGCGATGGCATCCGGCTCTCCGATCAGCCGGCCCAGCGCCGCAGCGCCCCAGATCCCGCTGGCGGGACCCGACTCGACCATGGTGATAGGGATTTGGCGCGCGCTCTCGACCGTATCCACGCCGCAGTTGGACTGCATGATGTACGGCGTGCAGCGCATGCCGGCATCGTTCAGGGCGCTGGTCAGGCGGTCCAGGTAGCGATGGGCGACCGGCTGCACGTAGGCGGACAACACGGCGGTACTGGTGCGCTCGTACTCACGCCACTCGCGCGTGATCTGGGTCGAGGCCACCGCGGAGACTTCCGGCCAGAGCTCTTCTACCCTGGCCAGCGCTTCCTCTTCGTGGGCCGGGTTCGCATAGGAATTGATGAAACAGATGGCGATGGCCTCAACTCCTTCGGCCCGGAAATCGTCGAGGATGGCCGGCAACCCCGAAAGGTCCAGCGGCATGGTCTCGATGCCCTTGTAGTTGATGCGCCCCTTCACTTCGCGGCGCAGGTAGCGGGGCACAAAGGGCTCGGGCTTGCGGTATTCCAGGTTGAAAAAGTCGGGACGGGTGCCGCGGCCAATCTCCAGGATATCGCGGAACCCCTCCGTCGTGAGCAGCCCGACCTTGGCACCTTTCCTCTCAGTGATGGCATTGATGACGATGGTCGTCCCGTGCACAAAGGACGCGAACTCACTCGGCTGTACGTGGCTGGCCGCGATGACGTCCATCACGCCCTGTTCAAATTGCGCCGGGGTTGTGTGGCTCTTGCCAGTGACGACCTCGCCGTCCGGGGTCACGAACACAAGGTCCGTGAATGTGCCTCCAATATCCGTAGCAACTCTCAGCATGTTGATACCCTCTCCTATGAAATCTGTGGCTGACTTACGGACGCAGCCTTGCCATTGCTTGCCAAAGCGAGCGAGCAATGAATTGCCCGCCTGATACTACGAAACCCGTCAAAACGGGTTGATTGAGCGCGAAATCAGTGCGTTTCAACGCACTTCGCAATATCAGACGGCGAATTCATTCGTCGCTCTGGCTGACGCGGACTACGAAACCCGTTAAAACGGGTCGATTGAGCGCGAAATCAGTGCGTTTCAACGCACTTCGCAATATCAGGCGGCGAATTCATTCGTTGCTCTGGCTGACGCGGACGCCGACCAGAGCCGGTTTGTCAAAGAGCCCCCAGGCGGCGATTTCTTCTGGCGGTGGTGCCTCGCTGCCCCACATGCGGCTGGGGTACCAGCCGAAACGCCCAGCCAGGCCGGCCAGAAACTCGGCGTACTTGAAGGGGGCCGTCACCGCGTCAATGACCGGCACGCCCAATTCCTCCTGCATCTTTCTGTTGAAGCCGTACTCGGCTGTGCAGCCCAGGATGAGCACTTCGGCACCGTCCTCCCGGACGGCCTTGCGCCCCTCGGTCAACAGGCGGTCGCAGGTGCGGTCGTGGTCGGCCTGGAAGTCGTGCACACCCAACTCCAGGGGCCGCATCGAAACCATGCGGTGGTCATGGCCGTACAGGCGCACATTCTCACTCATCTTGGGGATCCACTTGCGCCGGCCCACCAGCACCGAGAAGGTATTGCCCAGGTTGCTGGCGATGGCCGTCGCCGACTGGCAGGGGGCCGTCACAATCGCCCGGCCCGACACTTCGCGCGCTTCGCGCAGCCCAACATCGTAGAAACAGCCGATGACAATAGCATCGTAGTCGCCGGCGGCCGCGTAAGTCAGGCGTACGATGTCGCCAATCACCAGACCCTCGTAGGCGTGGTATTCCAGGTGATCGGGCCGGTCGGGAGCGAGTGAGACCGCGTCCACCCGTGTGTCAGGGTAGCTGGCTGCTTCAAGAATCTTGAGCATATCGGGGGTGAACACATCTGTGCCAATCGGATCGATCCACAAGATTCGCATGGCTGACACTCCTCTCTCTTGTACAGTCTCTTCAAAGACCTTCACGTCTTTTGTCGCCTTGACTGGTTTGTGATACAATTCGTTAGCGGAAAACGACACAGCGAACTCGTCTACAGCATGATAATGATCGAGATCAGGAGATGACAATGTCTACCTCTCAGGTGTCTTTGAACTCACGTCAGGTCATCGCGCGAATCGACGCGATAATTCATGAACTGGAATCTCTGCGTCACCAGTTGGCGTCACCAACTCCAACGCTGACACCGACGACCAATCTCACCGAGCAATTGTTCGGTGCGCTCGGACAAGGCGCCTGGGACGAGTATGATCTACACCTCGACTGGCTGAGGTTCAGTTCGTGACCGCGCCTGTCAGTGCTTTCGTTGGGGAGACAATCTACCTCGACTCGATGCTACCCTATGCCTTACTGCGTGGCATAGATCCGGCTGTCAAACCGTTCTTCGACCGCATCGAGCGCGGTGCGCTGCTTGCCTACACTTCAGCCCTGACATTTGATGAGTTGGCTTACCGCTTGGTGCTGGCCTTGATCAAAGACCATTATGGCGATTCCCCGCTCGATCGTCTCCGTAAAGAAGAAGAGAAGCTAATCGCTGAGTTTGCGCCCACAGTCGTGCCCCAGTTGCGTCGTCTGCGCAGCTTCCCACACCTTACTGTCCTGGATGTTCTGGCTTCAGACCTGGAGACGTTGGGCGAAGCGATGATACAATACCAGCTTCGCCCGCGTGACGCCCTGCATTTCGCGGCGATGCAGCGTGTAGGTTGCCTCGATCTGGCGAGCAATGATCATCACTTTGATCGTGTCCCTGACATACGGCGCTTCACGCTCGGATAACGTTACATCTATTCTCGTTCTCCCCTCCTCTCGATTTGCAGAAAGCTGAAGTCCCCACTACGGGTTGTTGAACAGGTGGCAGCGTGCCACATGCCCCACTCCGGTCTCTACCATCACCGGGTCCACTTGTTGGCACACTTCCATCACGTAGGGGCAGCGCGTGTGGAAGCTACAACCCGGCGGAACGTTTACCGGGCTGGGGATTTCACCGGTGGATACCACCTTTTCGGGTTTGGTTGCTTCCTCCTCCTCCGAAACCACGGGGATGGAAGAGAGCAGCATCTGGGTGTACGGGTGCTGCGGGTTCTGGAAGAACTCGGCGGCCTCAGCCACTTCACAAATCTTGCCCAGATACATGATGGCGACGCGCGATGCGACGTTGCGCATCAGGCTCAGGTCATGGGTGATGAACAGGTAGGACAGGTCGAACTCGCGCTGTAGTCTGATCAGCAGGTTGATGATCTTGCCCTGCACCGAGACGTCCAGCGCGGAGGTCGGCTCGTCCAGGATCACGACCGACGGGTTGGTCGCCAGCGCTCTGGCGATGGCTACAATTTGCTTCTCACCACCGCTCAACATCTGTGGGTACTTGTGCATGTACTCCGGCGGCAAGTCCACCATGTCCAGCAGGCGCACGACCTCATGCAGGCGGTCCTTGTCGGGCTGGTGGATGCGCAACGGCATATCCAGGATATCCCTGATGGTGCGACGTGGGTTCAGCGATGAGCCGGGGTCCTGGAAGACGATCTGGATTTCTTTCTTGTGGGCCAGCAACCGCTCTCGGCCGTCGGCGAACAGATCCTGACCGCGGAAGTGGACGGTTCCGGCCGTGGGTTGATACATACCCACCGCGATGTAGGCCACGGTGCTCTTGCCCGAACCGGATTCACCAACCAGGCCGAAGGTCTCGCCCTCTCGCACGCTGAAGGAAACCCCATCTACCGCTTTCACCGTAATCGGCTCGCGATCGATGAAGCCGCGATGATCTACCACGAAGTGCTTTTTCAGGTTCTGGACTGTCAGGATGGCGTCGGTCATGACGTGGCTGTTGCTTCCTTGTGCTGATCAACGTCCTGGTCGTATAGGAAACATGCCACCCTGTGGCCCCCATCAGCCTTGAAGAAGGGGGGCTTCTCGTGCCGGCAGATGTCCATCGCGTGTGGGCAGCGCGTGTGGAAGCGGCACCCGGACGGTGGATTCAGATAGCTGGGAATGCGGCCCGGAATGCCGGCGCTGATGCCGCCGCCGGTCAACCTGGGCACGGCCTCCATCAGGCCTTGGGTGTAGGGATGGAGCGGGTTTGTGAACAGCTTCGGCGTGGGTGCTACCTCGACCATGTTGCCGGCGTACATCACATACACACGGTCGGTCACCTCGCGCACCACGCCCAGGGTATGCGTGATGAGAATGACCGATGTACCCTTTTTCTCTACCAGGTCGTGCAACAGCCGCAGAACCTGATCCTGGATGGTCACATCCAGCGAAGTACCTGGCTCGTCGGCGATGAGCAACTCTGGATCGGTCGCCAGTGCCATGCCGATGCACACTCGCTGGCGCATGCCGCCGCTGAGCTGGATGGGGTAGCTGTCTAGCAGGCGTTCCGGGTCAGCCAGCGCTACCTCTCTCAACGGGGCGATGGCCTTCTGCTGGATTTCACGCCTTGATAGCCTTCTGTTGGCCGGCGAGGCGTGTCGGATGACTGGGATCAACTGCTGACCGATGGTGAAGACGGGGTTCAGGGCGGCGGTGGGGTCCTGGAAGATCATCGAGATGCCCTTGCCCCGCACCTTGCGCAGTTCTCCAGCACGCATTTTGAGGATATCCTGGCCCTTGAAGTAGATTTCGCCGTCTGTGATGCGCGCGGGTGGCATGGGTAGGATGCGCAGAATGGCCTTCATCGTGGTGGTCTTGCCGCATCCAGTTTCGCCCACCAGCCCGACCTTCTCGCCGGCGTCAACCCTGAAGCTTACGCCGTCCAGCACCTTCAGGATGCCGCCGTAGACTTCAAACTGAACACGTAGGTCCCTGATCTCTAGCAGAGGAGATGTGGACACGTTAGACCCCCTCGGCGGCAAACATGTCACGCATCCCATCGCCCAGCAGGTTGAAGCTGAGCACGACGACGACGATTGCCAGCGCGGGGAAGAGCGAGATCCACCACTGGTCCGGCAGATACTTGGCGCCGGCGGCCACCATGGTCCCCAGACCGGGCTTGGGCGGCTGCACGCCCAGCCCGACAAAGCTGAGCGAGGAGCCGATGATGATCACCCAACCCATGTCCAGGCTCATCTTGGTGAAGACCGGCGAGAGGCAGTTGGGCAGGATCTCGCGGAACAGGATGTGTGCTGTGCCGGCACCGGTGACCTCGGCCGCACTAACGAAGAACTCGTTGCGCAAAGCGCTGGCCAGCCCGTAGACCAGGCGCGTGTACCACGGCCACCACATGAGCGACACGGCCACCATCGAGTGAAACAGGTTGGGCTCCAACACCGAGGCGATGGCCAACGCCAGAATCAAGGGTGGCACAGCCAGGAAGATATCGGTGATACGCATGATGGCCGTATCTATCCAGGTTCCCTGGTAGTAGCCTGCTAACAGCCCCAGCAGCACGCCGGGCGGTACGACTAACCCCAGCACCACGAGGCCCATGATCAGCGAGAAACGGTAGCCGAAGATCGTCCGGCTGAAGATGTCGCGGCCAATCTCGTCGGTGCCGAACAGGTGCTCCCAGCCTGGGGCGCGACTGGCGTTGGCGAAGTCGGTGAACGGTTTCTGAGCGTGCTCTGGATACGGTGTTACGAACGGGGCGAAAATAGCCAGCAGCACTATGATCAAAACCGTCGTTCCACCGATTATGGATAGCGGGTTGCGCGAGAACTTGTACCAGGCGCGTCCCAGGTTCTCCCGTCTGCTTTCGCGCCGCAGCTTTTCCAACTGTCGGACCGTTATGGTCGGAGTCAACTCTCTAGCTTGTTGGGCCACGGCTAATCACTCCGCGCTGCACGCAATCGTATCCTGGGGTCGAGCTGCGCGACGATGAGGTCTACCAGGATGTTGACCACAATGAAAACCACACCAAGCATCAGAATCACGCCGGAGATTGCATTCAGGTCCTTGCGCAAGATGGCGTTCATCCCGTAGCGCGACAGCCCCGGCCAGACGAAGATGAGCTCGACCAGGAAAGCGTTGCTGAGACCGCCGGCAAAGTCAAGGCCCATGATGGAGACGGTGGGGATGAGGGAGGGCTTGAGCAGGAAGCGCCCCATGATCGTCCATTCCGGGATGCCGAGGGCGCGCTCGGCGGCGATATAGTCCTTGGTTAGATTCTCGGACATGCTGGCACGCGTGATGCGGGCCTCCTGCGACATTGAGCCCATCGCCAGCGCCAGGGCGGGCAGGATGAGATGCTGCAGCGCGTCCAGAAAGGCCTCGAAATCGCCAGCAAGCAGGGTGTCAACCGTCATAAAGCGGGTGACGGGTGGTGGTCTGGTGACGCCTTCGCTCAGCCGGCCAAGGACCGGCAGCCAGTCGAGCACGAAGCCAAACAAGAGTAGAAACAGGATAGCCCACACAAAGGAGGGTGTCACCACCCCCATGTAGGACAGGACCCGCACGATATTGTCCGCCAGCTTGTCTTTATGCCAGGCGGACAGCATCCCCAGCCCGATACCCGCCCCGGCGGTGATGACAAGCGAGAACAGGGCCAGTTCGAGCGAAGCCGGGAAGAATTCCTTAATGTCTTCGGCCACCCCGCGCCGGGTAACCAGTGATATGCCGAAGTCGCCACTCAGCGCGTCACGCAGCCAATAGCCGTACTGCACCGGGAGCGGGTCGTTGAGGTGCATTTGCTCGCGTAGGTTATCGACCACCCAATCCGGTGCACGCGCGCCAACGGCCACGCGAGCCGGGTCGCCGGGCATGACCCGGGCGATGACGAAGATGACTATTGACAACCCCAGCAGCACGAAGATGGAGTGAAACACACGGCGCGCGATGAATGAAATGAATCTCATGCAACACAATCCCGATGATATGACGATTAATTGTGAATTGTGAATTGTGAATTGGCAATTGTGAATTGCTCCTCTGGGGTCACGCCAGGCTATTGTTGTCCGCCTTCGACGATTAATTCACAATTCTGTCCGTGTTTCCCTCCGCCCGTGAGGAAACTTGACCCGGTTGTAAAGAATTCGCTCCCCAAGGAATTCAGCGAAGCTCCGCCTCAAACCGACAGGGGGTCAACAACTTCTCACGGATGGAAAGAAACACGGATAAAACAACAGAGAAGGTCAGATTCTATCCGTGTTCCCTTCGACAGGCTCAGGACAGGTCTTTCTATCCGTGAGGAAAACTTGCTGCGCCTGTAAAGAATTCACGGCCTCAAGGAATTCAGTCCCCCTGCTGCCGGCGGTTGAAACCGCGCCTACGGCAGCGAAGCCTGTCCTGAGCCTTGCCGAAGGATCGGCCTTCGCCGACTAGCCGCCGCAAGGCGGCTTCGCAATGCTTGCCGCGAATTCATTCGCCAGGCGAAGCCGCTGAGTAGCTACCTCGATTATTTGCTCACCCCGATGTGCGGCGCGAACATCTCGTAACCGATGATCCCGGTGACCTCCCCCCGGGCCGCTGGCCAGTCCACGTAGGTCTGGTAGGCCTGCTTCTGAACCTGGTCGTACAGGAAAAGAGACGGTGCCAATTCGGCGATGTAGTCTTGCAGCTCAGCATACTTCCGGAACCGCTCCGCCTGGTCAACCGTTGCCAGAGCATCCTCGATGCGTGCATCGAAGTCCTCATCCAGCAGCCACTCGTTCTGTAGCCACTGATCGGCCGTGCTGGAGTGGTAACGTTGCTTGAGCATCGCTCCTGCTTCCGGCAGGTCAGACGTGACGTAGATGGTTACGATGTGTGGGCTGGTGTCCATCGCACTGGTGTTCTCCACAGCGCTCAGCCACGGAGTCGAAACAACCTCGACGGGGATCCCGATATCGGCCATGTTGGCCTGGAACAGGAGCGCGAACTTCTCCTCGGCGGGCACCTCGGACACCCAGTGGACCTCAACCGGGTATTTTTCAATGTCGGCGGCGTACTTGCATTGTGCCAGTTCTTCGGCTGCCTTGTCCAGGTCTCTGTGGAAGACGAAAACATCAGGGTTGTGGCCGGCCAGGGTCGCCGGGACCGGCCCTTGAGACTGCTTTGTGCCGGGCCACTCCAGGCCGACTACCGCGTCGTAGTCAAAGGCCCAGGCCATTGCCCGCCGGCAATGCACATCGTCGGTGGGCGGAATGCGGGTGTTGATCATGTAGTAGAATTCGTTGATGGTCGGGAAGGCGGCCACGTCAATGCCTTCGATCTGATCCAGCGCCTCCAACGCCTCCACGGTCTGCCACTGGTCAGTGATTTCCAACTCGCGGTTGGCCATCAACGTTCGGATGGTAGCGGTTTCAGTGGTGGCGATGAAGCGCACCTGGTCCGGAGCGTTAGCGACGAACTCGCCCCACCAATCTTCATTCTTCTCCATCAGCAGGAACTCTTCCAGCGGGAACTCCACCACTTTGTATGGCCCAGAGCCGGCATCGTGGGTCAACAGCCACTCTTTTCCGTAGTCGCCGTTTTCGCCATACGGTCCTTCTGCCAGTGTGTTGGCGCGAACCTCGTCTTCGTTGAGGACATACAGGCGGACCAGGTTGGCCAGAAATAGACCGGTGGGTTCGGACAACGTGAACTGAACTGTGTGGTCATCCAGAGCAGTGGCGCTCGTGATGCCGGTGAGAAGGTAGGCGAACCCCTCACCGATGGCCTGCATCCGTTCCCAACTGTAGACGACATCGCTGGCCAGCAACTCGCTGCCATCGTGGAACTTGACGCCCTCGCGCAGCTTGAAGGTCCAGGTGAGGCCGTCGTCGGAAACGTCCCACGACTCAGCCAGCCATGGCTCATACCCGCCACCTACAGTGGGAAAGACGAGCGAGTCATACAGGTTGGTCAGCGCGGTGGAGCTGGAAAAGTCGTCCCCTACGGCGGGGTCGATGAAGGTCGGCCAGGCGAACGTGATCCTCAGAACGCGTGGTTCCGCGGGTGCTGCCATCTCCTCGGTCGGGGCTGGGGGGGCCTCCTCCGTAGGCGGTGGAGGTGCCTCCTTAGTGGACGTGGGCGCTTGCTGGCAGGCTGCCAGCAGCAAGATGGTCACTACCAGGAAAGGTAGAAACTTCTTCACTTTTCTCCTCCTTCAATGTATGCGGCCCTCTGCGTTACCATACAGATGGGCATGGTGGACCAACTGACAAGCGTGGCACTACAGGAGTCTTTCGATACCATCACCTCCATTCCATGGCCGGCAAGCGAGGGTGAAACTCGCCGCTCCAGCCGACCGCATCACCTGTCCAAGGGCAGAACGATCTTATCGTAGACGATTGCCTCGATGACGATCTCACCGGTGGCGGCCTCGCCCTATGTTGTGAGGAACAGGACAGTCTGGGCCAGTGTCTCTACCGAGATGGCGAGTTCAGGGTTACTGCTAGGTGTGGCCGCCCAGTGTTTGGGCGTCATTGAAGTTAGAGTACCTAGATCCGAAGTTTATGGTTGTGTTGCGCAGTCTGATTTCATGAGTGTCAGGTAACCACTCACCTGCTCCCGCCGTATCCCTTCGGCAGGCTCAGGACAAGTGCCAAATCCGGCGGCTTGACGAGCGCGATCTACGCTTACTTCGGCAGGCTCAGTGCAAGGATTTGGTTATTCCTGGCCCCGAGTTTGGCCTGGATTTGGCAATCCAGGCCGAGCGTCTGAGTAGCTACATTGTTACATTTGTCATTGCGAGCGGAGCGAAGCAATCTCCTGCCTTCAATTGCTGTCAACGGTGGGGATTGCTTCGTCGCTCCGCTCCTCGCAATGACATTTGGCCTGTAATCTAACAATGTCAAGGTAGTTACATTGTCAGACTGAATTATAGAGTTCGTAATCGTACTTGTCAAGACTGCGTTGAGCCCTGGCCAGGGCAATCACATTCAAGCTCAAACTGAGAGCCTGTTTCAGCCCAGATGTCATTCTGAGCGACCGAAGGGAGCGAAGAATCCCTGTCACCCTGCTTGATCGCTTCCTCGACCATCTCCTCGGTGATCCACTCAGGCCGCATGATCATCATCGTCCAAGCCCACGCGCTTTTGTCTCGTTGCGTGGTGAACGTCTCTATATCCTCCGCCTACCACAACCCCTCCATAGGCGGGACTACGTAATCCATGCCCTTCTTGTACGGCTCAGGGGTCATTCCTGCTCGTTTGGAGGAATTCAAGGAGGAGATAAAGGCCCTCATTATGACTCAGTTCTTCACAGACGAAAACCTGGATAAGTTCCTTGAGGCAGAGCAAGAGGCTATGATTTCTAAACTGAATCCTGATGATGTTGCCGGCATGCTTGATTATGACAAAGTCTTCGAAGCTGTTGTTCAAGTTGTCTTGCGGTCGCCGGTTGGCGGTATCGTGGGAATGGTCGGAGGTGGCAGGGCCCTAGATCCTATCAAAGAGCCGTTGACGGGAATAATCAGATAATGATTATCTTCTTCATGACCTGGCTCCTCTCTGAAAACGATGTCGAAGTTCTCGTCGTACAACTCTCTCGGCTCTTGACCTTCACTCAGTCTTGGGTTCTCTACACCAGTCAGGCGACTTGTCCTGCAAGACCTCCACCACGTCTGTGACGAGCGATACAACCTCGCCCAGCTCGGCCGGGCTGATCCACTCGATGGTGTCGGTGGGGAGATGGACGACATTCGCCACGCCCACCGAACTGAGCGCGACGCAGGGCACGCCGCGCCAATAGAAGGCGCTGTGATCACTCTCGTACCAGGGGTCAACCCACACCACGCCGGGATACCGTTGGTGCACCCGTCGGACCTGGTCCTGAAACGGTTGGGAAGCGCCTAGCGTCGTGATGCTGTTCCCACCCACTTGTTGTCCGACGCCATCCATGTTGATGGCTGCGAGGACCTGTCCCAGCTCGCCTTCCTGCCGGCGAAGGTACTCCTAACAATAGAAGGGGCGGTTACGTCACAGGGGGGTGAGAAGGCATTGGCGGCCGCGACCAATCTGTCTCCGCCCAGTTCCAGGCGCGTCTCCTTGCCTTCCCAGACAGGACAGGGGAACTCCTGCACTTCCACCGCCAGGCCGCTGGCCTCAAACACGCTCTGGATGTACTCGGCGGCCGCCAGGTTCTCCTTAGAACCGACCGGCCGGGGGCCGATCTCTCCGCAAAGACGCTCGAGATGTTTCATTGCTGCAGCTTCCACGTTCTTCACAACCCCTACTCCCTTCTTCATTTGGACACTCCTTTCGGCTTTTTCTAGGCCACACAAGCCCGGCCCGTTCAAACAGCTTGCCGTTGATCTTCGGCGCGATGGCGTGCTCACCGGCGTAGTACTTGCGCGTTGTAACCGGCCGGAAGCTGACCGTCTTCGTGATGGGCAGCACTTCGCCTGGCTGGAGGGTTCGCCTGGTCAACTTCCAGACCTTGGGCGAGAGTTGGCCGCTGGCCTTCACATAGTGCACCACGAAGTCGATCATCAGGTTCTGCGGCTCGTCACTCAACGATTCGACCTCAAATGAGAACGTCACCTCGCCACCTATCTCGACAACAGCCGGCTCGACGGCCACGTTGCGCACCGTGATGGCCGGCT
>JBHIAO010000054.1:0-19917 GCA_046758565.1 Anaerolineae bacterium | reverse complement strand
CCCTGAGCGGCCGCCTTCAAGATAACTGCCAGTTTCCGCACCGGCGCGTCCGGCGACTGCGTTAGCTCAGTCAGCAACGCCGACTGATTCGGCCGCAGCAGGTCCGGTTCCCGCACGACCAGGCAGTTGTCGTCGGTGTGGTAGCGATGCCACAGGTAACCGTCCAGAGACGCCAGGGACAGGAGAATGACCAGCGCGGCGAAATTGTCCAGCCGCTCGTCGAAGTAGCCCCGATAGCGTTTGGGGTGCTGATACGCCGGCAGCCCGATCTCGGCGGCGGTCAAACCTTGCTGACGCATGGCCGGCACGAACATGCCGTCGTAATCGACCAGGTTGAGCGCGCCATCGGGCATGACGAGGATGTTGCCGTGTTGCAGGTCGCCGTGGGCCACCCGGCGCTGCTGGAGGCCCAGCACCAACTCGATCCAGGCCTGACACAGCAAGCGGTTATCCACCTGGCCATGCCGGTTGAGGGTCTCGCGCAGGTACTCATCCAGCAGTTGGCCCTCCGCCCAGTCCATCACCAGTGCCGGATACCAGCGGCCGTTGACCAGGATGCCTTGCTCGTCGTAGCTAAACGATACCAGGCTGGGCGGTTTTGGCTGCGTGGACAGGTGCTGGTGAATCAATTGGTAGCGCAGTTGCCGGTCGGGCTGGGCCTTGTCGAAGACTTTGAGGGCGTAGGCCTGGTGCCGGTTGCTGAACTTATAAACCGCACCGAAATTGCCGGAGCGGGGGAAAGGCACCTCCAGTACGCCGAGGTGTGTCGTTTCTACCTGGGTCGCCTGGAGCCGGCGGTCTTTTACGTTGCGCTTCGGGTTGCGTACGGCGTTCTGGTAGTCATCTCGTGCGGGCCATACGCCACTCGGTCTGCTCATCGCTTCCGTTACCCTGTTTCCATGCGATCTTGTACAACACGCGTGCCGATGTCCAGAAAGTCGATCAATGTGACCAGGTCGGCGTTAAAGGCATAACCGCGAGCGCTGGGCCCAACGGCGTAGCCCTTCGCCTGAGCCTGACGACGCATGGGCTCAGGGAGTTGGCTGGACATATCACATAGCTCACGAGCCAGGCCCTCCAACCCGGCCGCCTGTGTGTCATCCGGGAACGTCACCTCCTGGCCGGCCTGCGCCGAGATGTGGCAGTTGAACACCAACACGTTGCCATCTGACGTACCCAACTGCATCAACTCCCAGACGACAGGCGCCGGATCGTCGTCGGTGTAGGCACCATCGGTCAGGTTGATGACGATGGGCGGAAAACTGTTCGGGTACTGGCTGAGCCAGCCGTGCAAAGGCGCAACCACGGCGCTAAACGCGGTGTTCATGGGTGTATTGCCGTGGGCCACCGGGTCAAACCAGACCGGCAGTTCAAATGCCTCTTCGTAGATGCCGCCGGCTCCGTCCGGCACCCGGCGACGGCGCGTCTCAACGCGCTTGGGCTGCTCGGCAGCATCGCTGATTGACATCAAGTCGAGGTTGAAGGCCCGCCGGACTTGTGATGCCCCGCCATAGGTCCATACGCCGATGTCGAAATAGGGGCGTACCCCATCCTCCTTGGTACAGCGCAGGACGATGTTGTACAGCAGGCGGTTGATGGCATCGGCCACAGCCTGCTTTTTCTTCTCGCCCGTGCCGCCGGCGATGGTTTCCTCCATGGAGCCCGACTGATCCACCAGGAAGATCAGGCAGCCAGGGTTTTGCCGGGAGATTTCAGCACTGTATGTTCCCTGTTGGATATGTGGTCCTGGGGATGGCGGTGTCGGCGGGATATCAGGCGTTGGTGTGACGGCCTCCGTCGCAACGTGGTCGGATGCGGGATGACCACAGTCGCCGCAAAATAGGTCATTTGGCCCGAGTTCGGCTGTGCAATCACATTGCGTGCATTTCATCGGTCTTTATTCTCCTTGTTAAGCCCATCCTCTCGATCACGATCCGTTCAATCGCTCACATATTTCGCGCGCTTCTGCGTGGTCCGGCGATAGGTTGAGTGCGCTGGTATTGTCGTCTAGCGCTGGCGTTATCATTCTGCTCTTGCCTGTACGCGCTGCCTCTCCAGTAACGGGCTGCGGCTAGCGCCTCGGAATGGGTTCGCATTAGCTGATTATGTCCATTGACAAGTAATGCGAAAGTTGCAAAATTTCGAGCAAATGAATGATTCTTGCTCTGATTGCGCAATTGTTACGCTATACGACACGCGTGCCGTCATAAGTACAGTATTCCTTACCAGGAGGTACTACGCGTTTGCACGAAGGGCAACGACGTTGGACTGGAGCTACTGGCGACTGTACACCTGTGCCTTCTGTGACCGGCGTACCGCAAGAAGTGCAGAATCTCTTGCCGGCTGGCACAGGCCGGCCACACTTAGGGTTAGGACAAACCCATTCCGCCTGCCAAGTCTCGCGCAAAGCAGCTTGCAGAGTGTGAGAGGCTCTGGACATCAGGCTCAGGAGTATACACATTGTCTGCATCGCTTCGTGCCACTGCGCACCAAGCAGGACCTTCGGAAGAGATTGCGGTGCGCTCCGCGTCTCCTGACTGATTTTATCCACCCAAAGCATGAACTCAGTGGCCTCAGATTCAGAGAATGCAAAGTCTTTTCGCATAGATGCTATGTTGGACTGGGACAATTTAACCAACTCGTCCTTCAACCACCGGGGACTTAAGGTCGCGACCGGTGTGTTGACTGAATCATAGTGTGTTCTTATGTCATCCCATGTCTGATCCAGTCTTGGTTGCAGAGTTAGTAGACTTTCACAGAGTTGGGCAACGGCTGTGGCATTATGAGCGATTGCATCGATCTGAGCTATTTCGTAGCGATGCAAATCATCTCCTACCGTCGAGCCGATCCCGAGCGAAATCTGATCCTTCGCTGTGTGTACACCGTCATAACGTTCGAAAGATTTCACCAAAGTGGCGATGCTCAACGAAAGAAGAGTAGCCTGCTTCGCGAAATCCTGCCAAATTGCCTCAAAGGCAGTTTTCGGTGGACCAAGGTTGAATTGGAGCGGTTCGAACTTAGACACCGTCTGGAAGTCATTGCGGGGAGGATCGTTGGCGACTTCCTGGAATGCATTACTAAGCCTCCACGCAACCCCCGACATAATACCTGTCCCGCCTGCAGCAGCCCCTGATAAAAGGCCCCCAGCCCCAGTCCAAGATGTCGCGGCAGACACCAGCGTCAAAGCACCTGCAGCCCACGCAAAATCTGCGGCTAAATCACCGGAAGCAAGAGCTAGACTGGCTGCGTACCTTTTCACATTTTGGCGTAACCTGACGTTCAGCTCCCGTATCTGTGCTTGGAGTTCTTCCGCTTCCTGCCTCTTCCCTTGCTTCCGCCATTGCTCGAATTCTTGCTGCAACCGTTCGAGCTTTTGTTCTATCTGTCGGTTCTCCCTACCTTGCTCCTGCTGCAACTCTTTCATCCACGGGGGTGCTTGTGTTCCTGAGCGGGTCAGTGGTACCGGAGATCCATGCACGAGGCGCTGAAGTGCCCGTGCCGCAGCCAATCCAAACAACGAGCCGGCAATGGGAACGACAGGGCTGCGTGCAGTAGTTGCCGCGTTCGCGCAGTCGCTGGGGTTATTCGGCGGGCAATCGCTGGCATAGGCTGTTCCAGTAGCCGAGAGCAACCAGAACACCAGCAAGCCGATTGCTGAAAGCCAACGTGTACTTGACATCATTTTCCTACTCCGTTTAAGCCGAGCTAGGATTCGTAAGGAACTTGCAGGAAAATAAACCTCCCAAAAACAGCTTGTTTTCCTGTAAACCCCTGGATTTTTGGGAGGTTTTGAATTCTGCAACTTCCTAAACATGACTTGCACTCCTCACCTGGTGTTCACGATGATCTACTGGGTCATCACCTCAGCATTCGACAACCTAGCCAACATTGTCTCAGTAGATTCGATCGCTTAGACTCACGCTCTGATGAACCGCTGAGCGATGAATCCCAGCGCAATACCGTAAGCCCCGTGTCCGATCAGACTCAGGGCGATCAATTCGGGGTTCAGCTTGAACTGCAAAGTCGATGGCAGCGCGGTGAGCCAGCCAATTTCAAGGAACATGGCCCACACCACCGCGTAGTACCAGCGAGCTCGGCCGGCCACCAGCGTATACATGGTGCCGAAGCCAAACCCATTCCAGAAGTGGTAGGCCCAGCCAATCACGATTGCCGTCACGCTTTCCACGGGATAGCCTGTAATGAGCATCCCGAAGATGGGATGAGAGAGAAACGGATTGAAGCTGAAAACCCCACCCTTCCAGAGTACATAGCGGATCAGGTCGTAAGCAAGGGTTGCCGCCAGGCCGCCCCAGGCGCCGGTCACCAGCCGATTGAGGAAAACCCGCTCGTCAATGCGATAGGCGAGGACGCCTAGAATCAAAAGCAGGACCAGCGAGGGTGCTGCCAGCAGATCGACCAGAAAATACATCGGCAGCCAGCCGGCCGCGTGCAGCAACAGCGCCAGAATCGACACCGATGCGCACACCAATGCCGTCAGTGTCAGGGACCAGTGGCCCAGTCTCCCCATCAGCGTGGCGCGTATCATCGTCAGCCTCCCTGCGGTTTCCTGAAAACGATGAATGAAATCACAAAACTGGTCAGGAAAGTGAGCGCTGTCATCATGAACGAGTTGAAAGTATCGCGGGGGCCGGCACCGCTGCCAAAGACCGGAGTGAGCAGGGGATCAAAGATTGGCCCATAGATGAAAGGCAGGATGCGCGCCACGATCATGCCGGCCAACACTGCCAGGCCAAATCCTATGAGCTGCCGGCGGGAGAGCGGTATTCCCAACCTCGCAAGCGAAGCCTGAATCGAGTCACCGGGCGGACTGATTAGGGCATCGGGTTCTGGTATCGTATCCGGTGTGGGTGGTTGAGTGGTAGAGCTTACGGGTGTCCCACACTGCGTGCAAAAACGTTGGCCGGCCGGCACCGTGGCTCCGCATTGGACGCACGGCGTGCCGCCGGCTGCCGGTGCCTGCCGTTGGGTCGCAGCACCAGCCGGTGAGACGGAACGAAGGGGCGTGCCACACTGCCGGCAGAATTTCGTGCCGGGCGGATTGGCATGTCCACAGTTGTTACAGTTCATTGTCTTATCACCTCCACGTGGCCCCGAAGAGCCTCATCAGCGGCCAGCCTTTGTCAGGCGATTGTCTCATCGCCCAGTTCTTCCGATTTCGTTTCAACAGCGGCGACGGCGCCAGCCTCGGCAGAGGGGGCCGGCAGGTGGGCCACCAGGAACTCGAGCAACGCCGGCGGCACCTGAAAATGCGTCTTCTCTCCACTGCCCACGTGTTCGATCTGCCCGCGCCACTGCGGTTCGCCCGGCTCCATGGGCTCTACCCACAGACGCAGAATGAAGGAGATGGTATGACGTTCAAAGGGCTGGAGCACGGTGTTGTCTCCTAGCTGGATCAAGACTTCCGAAGTCTTGGGGGCGAGCAAACAAAAACTGCCGCCGATATTGGCGACAGTATAGCATACCGATGTTGATTTTTTGTTGAATGGGCTTCAACAAGAAACCCATTTTCTTGGAGAACCTGATTTATCACTCCGACGCATTGGAAGGTAGCCCTCTCACCAGGGACCAGGTTGAGGAAGCCATCAAAGAGCTATCTCCTCGGTGAGCATCGCCCCCGAAGACAAAGCTCGACTGGAAGCCGCCGGCCATCAGGCGGCTTTGTCGTACGTGGACACGCTGGCAGATCAGAAAGCTGCTCTCAGCCAGGTCGAACTGCTGGAGGTTCACCACTTATCTTTGCCCAATCTTGGCCTGAGATAGCCGGCCGGTTTCGCACTGAGAACATCGAGATTACCGGGACGTCCTACCTCCCGCCCCACTGGCAATAAGTGCCGCCCCTGGTCCATCAAGCTCTCGGAGCGCTTAACTACCGCCTGGCACAGCTCAATCGGGATGACGTGCAAGGCGTGATTGAGTTGGCTGCTCAGGCGCACTATGACATCTGAGAGTCGCTCTCTGCACAGGCTCCACTCACAGGCGTATGATGAAGGAGATGGTATGACGCTCAAACAGGGTGCGGTCCAGGGCGGCCAGTTGGGTCACTTGGGCTGGGGTGAGCCGGCCGGCTTGTGGCTACGTAGCGGCAAGTACCTCGTTCACGACCTCGTTAAGTGTTCTCGCCTCCCTTCTCCGCCGGCCTTCTGCGATCACCCCAGGCGGGAGTTGCGGCTCCAGTTCGGTGCGTAGGTACTCCGCTCTGTCTCGCGTCTGCCTGGTGCTTGCGGCATGGTGACAGGCGAGACTCAGAAGCTCTAGAGCCTGGCCGCCTTCCCCTTCTTCCGTCAGCAGAACGGCGATTCCAACCAGAATCTCCAGGACCAGGGGCACGGCATTGATGTCCACCGCAATCTTCAAGGCTTCACGGCAATGTGCCCGCGCGGCCTGCTTCTCTGCCTGTGCGCCGGCAAGATTGCCCAGATCCTGGAGGGACATCGCGATACCCCCCGCTTTGTTGATCTCCCTGTTCACCGCGAGACTCTCGTGGAAGAGCTCCCCCGCCTCTTCATAATGCCCCAGGGCTTGGGCAACGCGGCCCAGGCCCCCAAGACAGCTTGCGATACCCGGACGATCACCGATCTCCTCGAAGACACCCAGGCCTTCCTCATAGTGATGTCTTGCCTCCGTATACTCTCGTGACAGACAGGCAAGCTCGCCCATGTGCATGGCAAAGACAGCGATGCCCCACCGGTGGCCGATCTCTCTCCAAATCACGGCACTCTCTTGATAGAGTCTTTCCGCCTCTGCATACTCCCCCGTCCAGCGGGCAATGTTCCCCAAATAATCAAGCGTGTGTGCCACGCCCCATTGATCGCCCATCGTTCCATAAACCTCCAGGCTTTCCCGACATAGCTTTCTTGCCTCAGCGTATTCTCCCATACTGCCGGCAAGCAATCCCAGATAACTGAGCGCACGCGCGGCTGTCCGTTGGTTACCGATCTCTCTGGAAACCGCCAGGCTCCTTTCGTGAAGCCGCCTGGCCTCCGCGTACTGTCCCAACCCCACGACAGCGAGCCCGAGCGCATTGAGGCATTTCGCCATCTCATGTCGGTCGCGGGCTTCTTCGCAGATGGCAAGACTCTGCTGACACAGTTCTTTGGCCTTCTCGTAGTCCCCCACCATATAAGCCACATAGCCCAACGTATGCAGGGTCGAGGCGATCTCCTCAGGCATCTGGTGATGGCGGGAAACCGCAAGGCTTCTGCGAAGGACATCTCTGGCTTTCTTATAATGATTGAGGCGGAAGCAAAACCTGCCCTGACGCAGGAGAATCTTCCCCTGGATGACCTCTCTCGCCTGTCCGGGGTCAACTCGCCTGTTGAATTCCACCTGACTCGGGCGGAGGCGGGCATCTAACCTCTCCGCCGCTCTCCCGAAGACCTCTTCTCCCTCGTGGTACCATCCGCGTATCCAATAGAAATGGTAAAGGCTATCCAGGTACTTCCCGATTTCCCCCACCTGCCACTGCGCGATTGCCCATTCCCAACCGTGTCGCACATTCTCGATCTCATCTCCGACCTCGTCCAATACGTCTGTACGCGCCTCATTCCTTATGGCTTCCTCCCTTTGATGGAGAAAGGTTGCATAGTACCGGCAGTGTAACTCCTGGGCTTGCTTCTCATCCGCAGGAAATGCGTGCAGCTTTTCGCCGGCGTACTGCCTGAGCAGCTCATGCATCTCGTAGCGCCCCGCGGGGGTCCGGCGGAGCATGGATTTGCCAACCAGGGAAGCAAGGACACGCGGAGAAGCGCCGGCCACCTGCTCCGCCGCCTCGGATCGGAACCCCCCGCGACAGACCGAAAGTTTCCGAAACGACGCTCTCTCCTCCTCGGAGAGGAGATTCCAGGACCAGTCGAACACGGCCCGCAGGCTCCGGTGCCGCTCCGGGACATCCCGCATGGAGGTGGTTAGAAAGTCCAGGCCTGTCGTGAGCGCAGTCGAACGATTGCGTTCAATTTCCCGAACAATTCTGCTGCAGGAGAACCTCCGCACCCAGGCGGCGGCCAACTCGATACCCAGCGGCATTCCCTCCAGGAACTGGCAGATGCGAACGACGTCGGGGGTCGTCGCTTGAGAGAGGCGGAAGCCGGCCCGAACCTGGCCGGCCCGCTCCACAAACAACCGCACGGCGGCGTATTGCGTACTGCGTATTACGTACTGCGTATCGTCCGACGGCCGCGTCTCGCGTTCCAACCCCCAATCTCTAGCCTCCAATCTCCCCTCCGGGTACAGCAACCCCTCGATGTCCACGCACCATTCCGCCTGGAAGTTCAGCGGTTCTCGCGATGTGACCAGGATCTTGACCTCCGGAGCGTGCTGCAGGATCTCGATCACCAGTTCTGCTCCCGCCAGCAGGTGCTCGAAATTGTCCATCACCAGGAGCATCCTCTTCTCTCGCAGGCGGTTGAGGAGCTGCACCTTGGGATCCTCCCGACCGTAGAAATGGATCCCCAGGGCCTCTGCAATGGCGGCGACCATGAAGTCGGCCGAGCTCAGAGGGGCAAGGCGGACAAAGTAGACACCGTCGGGGTATTGCGCCATCCTTTCTGATGCGGCCCGGAGAGCCAGGCGGGTCTTGCCGACGCCACCAGGGCCGGCCAGGGTCAACAGTCGGCATGCAGGGTTCTCAAGGCGTGCTGCAATCTCCGCCAGTTCTTCCTGTCGGCCGACAAAGTTGGTGAGCTCATGGGGCAGGTTGTTGGGGATGTCGCGACGCGGTGCCGGGACCTCACGCCTGAGCACCTGTTCGTAGAGAGCTATCGTCTCGGGCAGCGGCTCGACGGCCAGCTCTTCGGCCAGGGCATGCCGGCACTCTTCGTAGGCCCGCAGCGCCAGAGCCTGGTCGCCGGCGTGATGGTGGTAGAGCATCAACTGGCACCAGACGCTCTCCCGGCAGCGGTCGGCCGCCAACACCTCCCGGCACGAGGCCACAGCCCGCTGGTAGCGCCCTTGCCGGGCATAGGCCTCCGCTAGCCGCGTCAGGAGGGCGAAGTACAGCTCACGCAGCCGTTCGCGCTCGGCCGTCGCCCAGTCGGCGTAGCGATCTTCCTCCAGGTAGTCGCCCTGGTACAGGCTGATGGCGGATTGCATATGGCTGATAGCTGATGGCTGATGGCTGATGGCGTCCTGGTTTGCAGAGCTATCGGCCACCTGCCATCGGCTATCTGCTCTCTGCCATCGGCTAGCTGCTAATCTTTCGAACTCCTCCGCGTCCAGCCAGTAGTCGGCTTTGGTGTTCCAGGCGTAGCCGGCGTCGGTCGTGAGGATAAAGCTGGACTGAGAGCCTCTGGGCAGATCAGGCTCCAGGGCGCGGCGTAACTGGCTGACCGCCACCCGCAGGTTGCGACCCGCGGCGTCAGGGTCCAGATGAGGCCACAGCCACTCCATCAACTGCTCTTTGGTCAGAGCGCGCCGGCGATAGGTGAGGAGAATCTTGAGGAGAGCCTTGTTCTTCTGTGTCTTCCAGGCAGGATCGGGGATTGGGGAGTCGCTGCGATGCACACGGAACGGCCCCAAGGTGTAGATGCGCAGACTCATGCAACCCCACTCCTATCAGCCATCCAACCATCCAACCATCCAACCATCCAGCTATCCAGCCATTCAGCCACCTGGCCATCCAGCCATCCAGCTCCCCAGCCACACCGCCCCCACAGAACCGAGCTCGAACTCGAAGGTCGATTGGCTGCGCGACTGGCTGCTATACCTACGTGCTCCCCGCGGGGCCACCCACACAACAGGCCCCACCTTCGATTTCGACAGAGCCACTGACCGGACCACCGAAGGGGGAAGACCGACGGATCAGCGGCAGGTAGTTGATAAACCCCGGTTCGGTGGTGGGGGTGGTGGTGACAGTGGCCGGCGGCGCCGTAGCTGTGGCCGTGCTGGTGGCGACGCTGGTCGGGGTGAACGTCGCGGTGGGGACTGATGTGCTGGTTGGTGTCTGCGTTGGCTCATAGGGCTGCGAGTACACCATCCAGTCAAAAACATCGTAGGGCAAGCTAATGGCAACCAGCATCAACAGCAGACCCGAGAGCAAGCCGGCCATCAAAACCAATCCACGTCGGTACCTCATCGTGATTCTCCTCCCTCGATAATGTGCAACACGTTTACTCCTTGGTTGCTCGCCGCCGCCAGCGTTCCGTCTGGGCAACGTACTCGGCAACAGCTTTTGGACCGTTGTGCTCCAGCCCCTGCATGAATGCCTGAGGGTCTCTGGGCCTGTACTCCAGCCGGTGTACCACGAATGGCGAGACCACCTGCCGGCCGCTTCGCCGACGCTCCACCATGTCCAACAGGCCCCGTATGGTCGATTCGATGCTGGCTACGTCGGTCCAATCAGCCTTGTAGACCGGGCGACCACGCCGGTCGAAGACCCAGCTCATGTTGGGCATGCCGCCGTAGGCGCGGTGGCAGGCACCGTCCAGACTGTCCACCAGGATAGGTCGTTGAACCTCAAAGGTCTCCTTGAACGCCCGAGCATGGTCCATCTTCTGCTCGAAAGACGTGTGATGCGGGTAGTATTCGCCCGGATGCGCCTCGTGGGTGTACACGAAGATCGAAGCGACGTTGTGCGACCGCAGCTCCTCGGCCAGCCGCTCCATGGATGGCGCCGCCATCCCGCAGTACGGTCACGTCAGACTGCCGAACTCAACGGTGGTATAAGCTGCTCCGCGCCACACCTCTGAGAGGTGTATGGCCTGGCTGTCCAACGTCGTGAGCGGGAAGTCAGGCGCCGGCTCCCCTAGCGGCGGGCTCTCATCAAATCTCATCCAACGTTCGAACTTCTCGTCTACGAACTCGTCGTAGTTGTACGCCAGCACATCGTTATTCATACACACGCCTCCTTCACCACTCCGACCGATTTCAACGTTCTTCGGCAGGAATTGAGTATTACGGTCCATTATACCAGGCACATTCCGCCATACAAGTGGAGGGGATTATGTCATTACCCATGAACCACTAATTCCTTGCCACGAACGGCAGCAGAACCGCTGGCTCGGACAACGCCCAGTCGAGTTCAAAGACGCCGGCCAAGAATGCGAACGCGGCATTGGACTGAACCTGCAGGGCCACTTCCCGGTTGATCTTGTTGGCCGCCTCACTGCCGTTTAGCGAACCCACATGCACATAGCCGGCGCCGTCGATCTGGGCCAGTACCATCTTGTTGTGAACGCCGCGCCCGGTCAGGTTGCTCTGCAACGCCCGCAGGTCGAGCTCTTCCTCCACCGCGACGCGGTTCACGTAGCTGACGGTTGTTGCATTGTTGCGAGGGTCTTCCGGTTCGTCGAAATAGCGATCCAGCAGGATGCGCACGCGAGCCCCGCGGCGTGCAGCCGCGATATACGCCTCCAGGCGAACGTTCGGGTCGGTGGCCGGCGAGCCGTCAATCGGACCCCAGTATGGCGGTTCCTGCAACTGCTGGACGTATAGCATATCCCCAGCGCCGGCCCGGCTCACGAGCCCCAACAACCCAGCCTGGGTGCTGAGACTGTTCTCGGGGGCACTAATGATCTCAAACTGGAAAGTGCCAGTGGTGGTCAGCGGCTGTGGCCAGAGAATCGGATAGATGTCGCCACCCGACGTGTCTTCTGGCGCGTACCAATCCGGTGGGGCGTAGTCCGGATCGTCCAGCGGCCACCGAAGAATGTCTCGATGGCGCGACGGATCTAGATCGGCGTCGAAAATCCGTTGAAGTGCCGCTATCACTTCTGGCACCCCTCGCTGGGCTTTTGAGCTCAAATCGAGTAAGATAGGGGGCGAATCCGGGGAACCTGGGTGGCGGGTTGCCTGTAAGGATGAGCCCAGAGCCACAGAATTCCGAACGGGGAATTGAAAGATGAGATACACTCCGCGATGGCCGGCTGTCCTATCGGCCGCAGAATTCCGAACGGGGAATTGAAAGCCATCGGAGAGGTCGTCACTGGGCATGCCACCCGGGCCCGGGTTCTCCGAACCCACCATGACCAACCGGTGATCGATGATGAACACTTTGGGGTGGTGGCTGCGATAGCGGTCGTACACACCCTCGGACGGCCGATTCACCATCAGGTAGACTCGACCGCCGGCCGCTTCGATCTCCCGTGCCGCCCACTTCTCCGCCCATGTTATGCCGCCGGCCGGCCCATCCTCCAACAGGATGGTCACCTTGACGCCTGTCTGCGCCCGCTCAGCCAGTGCCTGTGTGATGCGCGGATGCTCCAGGGTGTAGCCGTGAAATTGGATGCTGTCTTGCGCCCGCTCAATCTGGCCGACCACCGTCTGAAACAGATGGTCAGGACCGACGGCGATCGTCAAAGTCGCTGTGGCAGTGATCTGCGTGGGGCGAAAGAATGTCTCGAGGTCCCAGCCGGGATAGCGCACGCGCCGGCCGTGAAGCGGGTCGCTCGGATCCTGCGCCCAATCGGCGGCCGTGTCGGTGTCAGGCACCGGCTGCCCTGTTTGTTCATCGAGCTTCCGATAGAGGATTTGCCCGCTCCCAGCAAAGGTCGAACTGGGAGCGTAGGGCTTCACCCATGCTCCAATCCAGCCGTCAATGCCGGTGTCACCGCCCTCGTAAACCATGGCGTCGATGAGCTGGCCGGCGTTGTCCCACAGCGTGATCTGATCGCCCGAATTTGCAAACCGAAGCGGCTCACCACCGAGCGCAGGCACCAGCGGGTCCGCGGGGTCCATGACCCAGTCCGGCTGAAAGCCGAAGGAGTCTGCAAAGGCAGCCCGGGAACGGCTGACCCATATGCGTTCGCCTGGCTCCAGGGTGCCCTCCGGGAATACCACCGCGCCGCTGTTGTCTCGGACCGTCCAACCCTGTAAATCTACGGAGTTGGGGCCGGCATTGGTCAGTTGGAAGGCCTCATCGGCATCGTTATCGGCATATCCGTCGAAGTACACTGCGGAGATGAGGACAGACGACGTCGTCGTAGCCGCGACTGTCCCCCTTGATACGCTCTGCACCAGGGACGCGCCTGGCCAGGTGGCCGGCAGGGCCAGCAAGCCAACCACCAGCAGACTGGCGAATGCTCGCATGGTTCGCTGCAACATCTCTCGGTGATGTGACACGGCAATTCCCACCGCTCAATCAGGTGTGTCCTATTTCTCCAACAGAGCGAACTTTCCTCACGGACAGAAAGAAACACGGACGTATCCTTTTTTTCCTGTCTTTGTCCGTGTTCCTTTCTGTCGGTGGGGAGTTGTTGATCACTTGTCGAACTGAACTAGGCTATGCATCCTGGCAGTTTGTCGGAGAACCGGGTCAGGGGACCCGGGCTGTCCATATATTGTGGTGAGCTCGGGTCCCCTGACCCGATATGTGGCATCCTTGACCATTGAAAGTGCTTTCTCCGACAAACTGCTAGGCGCCCAGAATCTCCACCACGGTCTCTGCTAAATCGCTGATGGTGAAGGGGCGCACTAAAACGACTTTCCAATTATCGGGGTCGAGATCCAGTACCTGCTCATCATACGGACCGGTACACAAGACGATTGGGATATCTTCAGCAACAGCTTGTAGCTGAGGCAGCAGGGTGACTGCGTCCGTTTGCCCAACAGTGTCGGCGATGATCAGGCGGGGGCGAGTCTGGTCCAACACGCTCAACAGTTTGACGCCGGCCTCCAGGGTCGGCAATCGCACAACGTCAAAACCCATCGCCATCAGTTGAGCCTTAATCGCGACTCGGAAGCGCCAGGCATCCTCAATGAGGAGAACGTCTGGCGCGGCGGTTCCATCGCTAGTGTCTGACATCGGCAACCCGATATAACTTACCTTTTGTCCGTAAATTGTAGCTGGTCTTTCCCGACTCGGCAAGCGGCTTGACAAATGCGCCAACTAAGTGTAAAATCTGGTCTACACTACAAGAAATGTAGTATCGGCCAGCGGGACGATGAGCTCCCGCTTTTTTGGCTCTTCCTGCTATAGAATCTGTAGTACGTCTCCCGTGAGGAATGAGGCAATGAGTCCTGAGGTTGAATGTCCGGTGGCGGCCACGGCTCGCATCCTGGGCGCACGGTGGACGCTCCAGATCATCCACAACCTGCGCCGGCGTCGTCGTTTCTGCGAATTGCAGGAGCTAGCCGGTGGTGTCAACCCGACGACGCTCTCCCAGCGGCTCAAGTTTCTGGAAGAGCAGGGATTGATCCGCCGCCTGCCCATCTCCGATGCACCGCCCCATGTGGAGTACGAACTGACGGACATGGGATGTGGCCTGCTGCCGGTCCTGGACGCGCTGGCGAACTGGGCTGATACATGGCTGCCGCTGCAGATCGGCGAAGGCACCTGATCAACGAGACAGTTCGCGGCGGAAGGAGAACTCAGAAGGTGTTAACTCTCACGTCTTATCACGATGTGCTGTGAGTATGGTGCTTCCTGGCCTCGGCGAGGCTGCGACGCATCGTAGAGGACTACGGCGGCCAGGTGCAGGTTGAGCACCACTGCTTTGCCCTGGCACCGGACCCGACGCAAATCACCCGCATGTTCGGCAGCGCTGAAGCCGGCAAGTCGGAAATCATGTCCCACTGGGCCGCCGCTGCCGCTCATCCGGACGGGGAGGCTATCGACGTGGCGTTGATGCGCCGCCGGCCTTTCCCCTACCCGTACTCTATGCCGGGCCTACTGGCCTGCAAAGCAGCCGAAGGCCAGGGCGGGCCGGCCGCTCACTGGGACATGTTCGACCGGGTGCAGCACGCCCATGCCGTCGAAGCACGCAATATCGCCGACCCGGAGGTGCTCCGCGATTGTGCGGTCGATGCCGGCCTGGACCTGACCCGCTGGGAACAGGACTTCCACAGCCCGAAAACACGTCAGGCCGTACAGCAGGACCTGGCACAGGCTCAGGCGCGGGGCGTGCATGCCGTACCGACCCTGGTTTTCAACGATCACTGGATGGTGCAGGGGGCCGTGCCAGAGGACATGATGCGTCGTGTAATTGATGACATCCTGGCCGGGCGCGATCCTGGCCGGCGTTGATAGAGGGGTAACTGTTCACCTGCTCCCGCCGGATTGTCAAATCCGGCGGCTCAACGGCTTCAATCTGCACCAAACTGCCACCTGTGGCCTGGATTTGGCAATCCAGGCCGAGCGAGGTGAACAGTTACATGGAGGGAATGATGGCTTACTACCTGGTTCGCGCACACCAGAAACCGGAGCTCGCTATGGAGCTGCGCACCCGACTTGATCGCCAGGAGTTCCAGCCAATGAGACCGTTTGGCCTGGCGCTGACGAAGTCCCTCGAAGATGCCCGTTGGGATCCCGAGACCGGCGAGGCGGTCTGGGAGGAGGAGGACTACTGCTCACCCCCACTGGCCATGGAGCGCGCCGCCGTTCTGGATCATTACTTCGAGGACCTGCGTGTGGAGCGGGTGTCAGAAGGGGAAGGCTGGGAACGGATCGCACATCTGCCGGGCCTTTGGGAACCCTCACCCCATGATGAGGTGGAACTATGAACACATTGCCGGCCTGCGCGATCCGGAGGCGAAACCGCTGGAGATGTGGGACACCGGCTGGTTCTAAGGAGGGTAGAGAATGATCGAAATCACCTACTTCACCGATCCCTACTGCTCCTAGTGCTGGGCCACGGAGCCCATGCTGTACCGTATCCGGGAGGCCTACCGGGACCAGGTGCGCATCCGCTACGTGATGGGCGGCCTGGTGCGGGACATGGCGGATTTCTACGACAGCCTGAACGAGATCCGCACCACCGAGCAGGTCGCGCCCCACTGGCGCGAGGTCAGCGAGCGCTCCGGCCAGCCCATTGACGAGCGGCTGATGGACGACATCACCGATCCCCACTTCTCCACCTGGCCGGCCTGCATCGCGGTGAAAGCGGCCTTCCTCCAGGGGGAGGAGGTGGGCGAGCGCTACCTGCGGTGCCTGCGTCGCGCCGCGCTGACGGAGCGCAAGATCATCTCCCTGCCGGAGGTGTACCTGGCCCTGGCAGGGGAGGTGCCGGGGCTGGACATGGATCGCTTCCGGGCCGATTTGGAAAGCGGGGCGGCGGAGCGGGCCTTCCAGGAAGACCTGACGGAGTGTCACCGCACACCAAGGTCAGAAGTGCCGGTCACCTGGACGCTCACCAAAGCGAGAGATGACACTGTGACCAAGAAAATGTCGATAACAGAACCCCCTGGAGATGCGGGAGCGGCTGGAGGCCATGGGGGTGGACACCAGCGAGTTCGCCCGCCCTTCGACTAGCTCAGGACACCGCTTCGAGGAACGCGGGGTGGCCGGCTGGCCCGATGATCAGATTCACGTCACTCTGGATGTGTCGGACACCATTGAGGCCAAGTGGGCGGCGCTGCAGTGCCATCGCACGCAGTTTGGACCGGACAACCTGTTTCGCCGGCTGCCGGAGGATGTGCTGAAGGAGATGATGAGTCGCGAGCACTTCGCCCTGGCCGGAGCCTGTGCCTGGCCTGCAGTTACCCGAGCTCTTCGCTGGTTCGTGGCAGGAGGATATAACGAAATTGGCAATCTACTCCGACTACGTTTGACCCTGGTGCTACGTCGGCCAGGATGTGGTCGAGCGGTTGGAAGCGGAATACGATGTGGAAGTGGAGTGGCGCGCACCAGTGGGTTTACTTGAGAAGACCGAGGCGCAATCGCAATAACCGTCGAAGGAGGTAAATATGCAAATTGGCATCGGTTTGCCGGCGACAATACCCGGTGTGGAAGGGTCCCATATCCTGGACTGGGCCAGGCGGGCGGACTCCGGTCCATTTTCCAGCCTTGGCATCATTGACCGCCTGGTCTACCCCAACTACGATCCGCTGGTGACACTGGCGGCTGCGGCCGCCGTTACCCGGCGCATTCGCCTGATGTCCACCATCCTGGTGGCTCCGCTGCGCAACGCTGGTATCCTGGCGAAGCAGGCGGCCAGCCTGGACGCTCTTTCCGGCGGCCGCTTCACCTTGGGCCTAGGGGTTGGCGGGAGAGAGGATGACTATCGCGCAGCACCGGCTTCGTTTAGCGACCGAGGCCGGCGGTTTGAAGAGCAGCTCGACATCATGAAGCGTATCTGGTCCGGTCAACCACTGGCCGCCGACGTGGGGCCAGTCGGTCCGCCGCCCGTACAGCAAGGCGGTCCCGAAGTGCTGATCGGCGGCTACTCGCCGGCTGCTGTACGCCGGGTCGGCCGCTGGGGGGATGGATACATCGCCGGCGGTGGAGGCGATCCGGCTCGAGTCCACCAGCTCTACAGTATCGCCGAAGAGGCCTGGAAGGCCGAAGGTAGGCCCGGCAGACCACGATTCGTCGGGGCGATCTACTGTGCTCTCGGTTCAGACGTAGCAGACCGGGCAGCCGCCTACATTCGCGACTACTATGCTTTTATGGGGCCCATGGCGGAGAATCTGGCGAACGCCATTCCCTCTTCACCGGACGCGATCAAGGGTGCTATCCTGGCCTTCGCTGACATCGGCATGGACGAGCTGATTCTCTGGCCGTGTGTCCCCGACCTGGACCAGGTCGATCGCCTGGCCGATCTGGTTGGCTAGGCGGCGACCGACGCCTGGGCGCGTACGCTCGCCTTCTTCAATATGCACCTGGGAAGCGCCCAGCGTGGGGAGATGCCTCAGTCTGACGCATAAAATAAGCTGAAGGACCGATATGAACATGAGGGAAAAGATGACAACGAAACTGGTAATCTACTCCGACTACGTTTGACCCTGGTGCTATGTCGGCCAGGATGTGGTCGAGCGGTTGGAAGCGGAATACGATGTGGAAGTGGAGTGGCGTGCGTTTGAACTTCACCCTGAGACGCCGCCGGAGGGACGGCAACTGCCGCCGCACCTCCGGGCCCGCTTCGAGGGCACGTTCGAACGTTTGAGGCAGCGGGCACACGCGGCCGGGATGGAGATGGGCCGGCCGGACGTAATCGCCAATTCGCGCCGAGCGCTCGAAGCTTCTGAGTACGCCCGCGAACATGGCAAGCACGAAGAATTACACCGAGTCATCTTTCGCAAGTACTACGGTGAGGGGCAAGACATCGGTCGGTGGGATGTGCTACGTGCTGCGGCCGAAGAGGTCGGGCTGGATCCGGACGCGATGCAGCGTGACACCGAAAGTGGCAAATACGAGGCGGTGGTGGACGCGCAGATCGCCCAGGCGCACGCCCTGGGAATCACTGGCGTGCCGACTTACATCATTGACAATCGCTATGCCGTAGTCGGCGCGCAGCCCTACGAGGTATTCAAACAGGCCATGGCCCAGTTGGCGGCTGAGGCCGGCGAGGGCGCCAGGGAAAAGTCAACATGAACTGCGTTCACCCTGAATGACGAAAATGCTAGATGGCAAGATGGCTTGTTGGCTTGCAAAGTGCTCAGCCATCCAGCCATCTAGCCCACCAGCCAACTATTTTCGGAGCAGCCTGGATGAGTTGAGGCCGCTGCTGGAATCAGAACTGGAGAAGGTCAAATGAGACGACAGTACACTTTTGAGAACGAGTTCTGGGTCTTTTTCGGCTACGGAATTGACTGGGAGCCAGGGCGCTGCGACCGGTGCTACCGCCGCCTGGAAAGCACTAACGCACCGCCGCCAGAGGCCATCGACTGCTGGAAGCTGGAGATCTTCTTCTCTAACTGCACCGATCTGGAAGCGGTCAAGCAGTACTTCCTGGACGCGGGGCGCAAAGACCCGACCCTGCACGGCAAGTGGCTCAAGCAGGAGATGGAGATCCCTGGCGACAAGCTGACCAGCATCCCGGCCGCCGGCCATCCCGATCCGGACGTGAAGAGAGACGGCGCGATCCTGATTTACACCACCAGCATTGCCGAACGGGACGCCCGCCGGGCCAAGATCCTGGCCGATCTGAAAGCACGCGGGCTATACAGGAAGGACGCCATCTCTTCGCGCCGGGGTTGCGTCAACTTCGACGAGATCATCGGACCGTGGACTGAATGGTATGACCTGGAGCAGGACTATGTAAAGGAAAGAGACTGATGAGCAGGAAAGGAAAGAGCCAATCAGCATCCGGGGACATCGAAGGAGGGCGAGATGGAGCTCGACCGCGTTATCCGTAGGCGGCATATGGTGCGAGCCTATCAGACCAGGCCCGTGGAAGAGGAGAAGATCCAGAAGATCCTGCGGAATGCCCACCAGGCACCCAGCGCCGGCTTCAAGCAGCCGCAAGAGTTCATTGTGGTGCGCGACCTGGCGGTGAAAGAGGCCCTGGCCCGCGCCGCTCTTAACCAGATGTTCATCGCCGAGGCGCCGGTGGTTATCGTCGTCTGCGCCGACACCCGCCGGCCGGCGACCCGCTACGGGGAGCGAGGAGTACACTTCTACAGTATTATCGACGGCGCTTTCGCCGCCATGCTCATCCTGCTGACGGTGGTGGACGAGGGGCTGGGCTGCTGCTTCGTGGGCGCCTTCCACGACGAGCAGGTCTCCCGGGTGCTGGGCCTGCCCGAGGCGGTGCGACCCATTGGCATCATCTCCATCGGCTATCCGGCCGAGCCGCCGCAGAAGCATCGCCGGCTGCCGCTTGAGAGCCTCGTTCACCAGGACCGCTGGGGACAGTGAGTCCTGGCGGTTCGTCGGAGAATACGCCTTCAACAGACAAGAATGTTGCAACGGGTCAGGGGACCCGAGCTCACCGACAAACTGACAGTGAGTCCTGGCGGTTCGTCGGAGAATACGCCTTCAACAGACAAGAATGTTGCAACGGGTCAGGGGACCCGAGCTCACCGACAAACTGCTAGCGGATTGCGCCTCTCAATCGTCAAGAGGCCGTGCGATTGTCTGAGAACTCGTAGAGAGGGGGAAAACCATGAGACAGCCGATTATCCGCGCGCCGCCATGGAGCGGATAAAACCGATTGTTGGTCAAGCAAGGGTACACATTCAAATAAACTCGAATAGAAGGAGGGATCTTAAATGGAGATCGCATTTCTCATCGGACGGATTATCCTG
>JBHIAO010000053.1:0-19946 GCA_046758565.1 Anaerolineae bacterium | reverse complement strand
CTACATGACGGCCTACACTGCCCATCGCTTGCTCAGCGGCGAGATCACCCCTAAGAGCGGTGAGACCTTTGAGGCCGGCAAGCTCGGTGGATACACCGTCGAAGTTGACGGTGAGGACATCTTCGTCCTACTCGGACCGCCATTCCAGTTCAATACTGAGAACATTGACGAGTGGTCCAAGGTCTACTAGGTCTGAGTACCCACGCGACTCCAGATGATCTGCGACGGGTTCGGCCTTGAACGCGGATTACACTGGCAGAGGGAGGGATTGCATCGCGGGATCCCTCCCTCTGGTCACAGCGCGACGCGGATATTGCCGGGTTTACGTCATACCGCGCTGGGTGAGCCGGCGAATCACAGCATCGGTGATGGTGCGAACCAACTCATCGTTGCTAGGCTCAGACGACTGCGCGGGGCGGATGGCTTGCAGCTTTGTGATGGCCTCTTGGGGCAGGTCGGTGACGTTATTCACCGAAGAAGCCGCCAGCATGACCTTCGCGGCTTGCTCAATCCACTCCAGCCGCATGAGCGCCTGGAAAATGTCCGAGCCTAGTGTCAGCGAGCCGTGACGATCGAGCAGAATGGCATCATAGTGCTGCACCAGTTCACGGACGGCCTTGGCGCCTTCAGGCGTACCCGGTGTGGCGTAGGGTGCGGTCTGAATAGCTTCCAAGTTGTAAATTATTTCGGGTAGGACGCTGCGATCCAAGGGTATGCCGGCGACGGTACAGGCAATGGCCATTGGGGGATGGGCGTGAATCACAGCACGCACATCGGGCCGCTGGCGATAGACCTCCAGATGCATATTCATCTCGGATGACGGCTTGAGGTGCCGCCGCGCCGGGTGGTAGGATGGGATCAGATCCCCGGTCAGGTTGACTGTGACCAGTTGTTCCGGCTGCAAGTATCCCTTATCGAACCCGCTTGGTGTAATGAGGATCGCTTCTTCGCTGAGACGTACGCTCAGGTTGCCATCACTCCCGGCAGCAAAGCCTTGGGCCTTCACCCGGCGGCCTGCTTCGCAAACAGCTTTGCGGAGTTCGGTTTCGAGGGAATGTGTGGAGTAGGTGTACATGAGAATGAACCCTATTATAAACAACCCTGCTAACACGCGCAAGTTATCGTGCGTCAACCTCGAGGACGATTCGAAAGGTGAAAGCTGCCAGACTATATCGCCCGTATGACCTTCGGGTGGAACAGGTACCCGACGCAAGGGCCTGACGATCAAGATGTCCCGCCGCATGAAGCATACCTATCCGCAGGCGATTGACCTGGTGCGTAAGGGGCAGGTGGACGTACGCTCCATAGTGACGCATCACTTTCGGCTGGACCAGGCGGGTGAAGCCTTTCGGCTGGCCGATAGCTACGCAGACAATGTGTTGAAGACCGTAATTCAGGTCGGATAACCACCCAGCCTGCTCATTGTTAGCAGGAACTTTCTTTGAGCTACCAACGACCAACGACCAACAAGCTCCGTCCTTCGCGGTTGATCATTGGTCGTTCGTCGCGTACACTGACCGGTTATCAGGAGGAATGCTGTGGACTACAAAGAGGCTTACAGGGTGCTCGCTGATCAATTGGCTGGACGCGGCATTGACGTGGATGCTGTCAAAACGGACCTCAAGGCCCAGAAGGTGGAAACACCGTCCTGGGGCTATGGCGACATGGGTACGCGGTTCCAGGTGTTCCACGAACGGGGCACGGCTCGCAACCTCTTCGAGAAGTTGACCGACGCGGCCCAAGTGCACAAACTAACGGGCGTCTGTCCTACAGTAGCGATCCACATTCCCTGGGACAAAGTGGACGATTACGCGGCCGCTCAGCAGCATGCCGAATCCTTAGGCATCGCTATTGGTGCGGTCAACCCTAACTATTTCCAGGAGCCGGAATACCGCCTGGGGAGCATGTGCCACCCAGACCCGGCCGTGCGCCGGCAGGCGTTGGACCATACCCTGGAGTGCATCGAAATCGCCAAAACCGTCGGCTCGAAGGTGCTGAGCCTGTGGTTCGCCGATGGGACCAACTACCCCGGCCAGGACAGCATCCGAGGGCGCAAGCACCGCATGGAGGAGGGGCTGGCCGAGGTCTACCAGGCCATGCCGGCCGACATGCGTATGCTGGTGGAGTACAAATTCTTCGAGCCGGCCTTCTACCACACGGACATCCCCGACTGGGGCGTGGCTTACACCCTGTGCCTGGGGTTGGGTCCCCGCGCGCAGGTGCTGGTAGACACCGGTCATCATGCCCAGGGCACCAACATCGAGCACATCGTAGCCTTCCTGATCGACCAGGGGAAGCTGGGCGGGTTTCATCTCAACAACCGCAAGTACGCCGACGACGACCTGATCACAGGTTCCATCAACCCCTACGAGATCTTCCTCATCTTCAACGAGTTGGTGGACGGGGCTCGCGACCCCAAGACCGCGGACACGGTGGCCAACGTGGCCTACATGGTGGACCAGAGTCACAACATCGAACCCAAGATTGAAGCCATGCTACAGACCGTCATCAACATTCAGACGGTGTACGCCAAGGCGCTCCTGGTCGATCGCAAAGCTCTGGCCGAAGCCCAGCAGAACCTGGATGTGCTGGGCGCCAACCGCATCCTGAACGAGGCCTACGCTGCGGACGTGCGGCCCCTGCTGGCCGCGGTGCGAGAAGAGATGGGCTGCCCACCCGACCCCATGGCCGCCTACAAGGCCAGCGGCTACTACGGGCACGTCCAGGCAGAGCGAGGTTAAATAGTCGATTGGTCGGTTGGTCGGTTGGTCAGGTAGTCGGTTGGTCGGTCGATCGGTTGGTCAGGAAGTCGGTTAATCAGACAACCCGACTACCTGACCACCTGACCACCTGACTACCCGACTACATAAAGGAAGGATGGCAATGTGACCACACGGACCGTCACCCTGGACATCGGCATCAGCGGCGCCTTCATTACCCGGCGTTGGGAAAATCCGGATAACTGGATGCGCCTGACAAAGGAATTGGGGTATCCGTATCATGAATTCTGTGGCGATGTCCTGGACCCCTTCTTCATGGGGGGCAAAGACTATCAGTTGCAGACGGCTCGGGCAGTAAGAGAGGCGGCCGAGAAGTACGGCGTCAAAATCAATGCATTCTACACTGGCATGGCCACCCATCGCTTCCACGGCCTGTCCCATTCTGACCCCGCTGTGCGAGCGCGCATGCGCGAGTGGATGATTCAGGCCATGGATCTGGCCCTGGCCATGGGAACTGATCGCCTGGGCGGGCACTGGGATGCCTTCTCCGTCGAAGTGATGGATGATGACTCGCGCCATGCTCAAGCCTTTGATCGGATCTGCAACGAGTTCCGGGAGCTGTCCCGCATCGCTGCCGGCAAGGGGCTGGCAGCGCTGTACAACGAACAGATGTACATTCCCAGCGAAGTCCCATGGACCATTGACCAGGCCCACGACTTCCTGGCACGCGTTAACCGCGACAACCCAGGCGGTGTGCCAGTTTACCTCACCGTGGACACGGGCCACGCCGCCGGCATACACTGCGGCGCTGAGGGGCGTGACCTGGACTATCGCGCCTGGTTGAGGGAATTTGCCGCTGTATCCGAGAACATCCACCTGCAACAGACCACGCCGGATGCCAGCGCTCATTGGCCTTTCACAGAGAAATTCAACGCCATGGGGCACGTGCAGATGGAGGGAGTCCTGTCAGCTATCGGAGATTCCCATCGCCGGTTCAGAGACAGCCCGCTGGCCGAATTCATGACCCCAGTGTCGAGAAGCTACCTGGTGCTAGAGGTCATCCCCGGGTCCACCAAGACGGAGGCGACTCTGTTGGATGAGCTGGCGGAGTCGGCCCGCTATTTGCGTCAGTTCATTCCTGAGGGGGGACTGACGTTGGATATACGTGATGCGTGATCGTATCGCGTATTGCGTACTGCGTATTGCGTTATGAGACACGGAATACGCAGTACGCAATACGCCGTACGCAGCGTGCATCATGAAAGGTGAGCGCGATGACGGAGTTTGAGACTTACAAGAGTGGACGCGACCCTATCCCCAGAACCCAGCTGATCTGGCCCTTGTACGGTGCTGGCTGGGAGAACCTGGGGCGCAACGACCGACCCATCGAAGTGCCCGTGCCGGCGCCCCGACTGGATCAGATCCTGGTGCGGCATGATGTGACGGGCCTGTGCTTCTCCGACATCAAGATCATCAACGCCGGCCCCACCCATCCCCGACTCGTGGGTCGGGACATGGCGAAAGAGCCCGTCGTGCAGGGCCATGAAGTCAGCCTGACAGTCGTCCGGGTGGGTGAGAAGTGGCGCGATCATTATCATGTAGGGGATCGCTTCGCCGTCCAGGCTGATATTTACAACCTGGGCAAGAGCACGGCTTACGGCTACCTGATCCAGGGCGGCCTGTCGCAGTACGGAGCCATCGGCGAGGAGGTCCTGGCCGGCGACGAAGGCAGCTACTTGTTGCCTATCTGGCCGGAAGCCGGCTACGCTGAAACGGGGTTGACTGAGCCCTGGGCCTGTGTTGAAGCCGCCTACGTCATCCCGAGCCGGCCCACCGTGCAGTCTGGAGGCACCACGTGGATCGTTAGCCTTAAGGGGAGCAACTACGTCCTAAACGGCGAGTTCAACCCGGGGCGAGTAGTTGCGTCCAGTCTGCCGCCTGATCTTATGGCCACTCTCGGAGACTGGGCGGGAATCCGTGGCTTTGAACTCGCGGAAGCCCCTATGCTGTCTCCGACCGAAGCCCGTGCGCGGTACACCGACGGCACCGGCTTCGACGACATCATCCTGCTTGGGCGACCCGAGCCGGCGTTCCTGGAGGGTGCCGGCGCCGCTCTTAATCGTGGCGGTTACCTGAACCTGGTCACGCAGGAGCCCATCGGCACGGCTATCGCCGTGGATGTGGGACGAGTGCACTACGATGGCTGGCGTTACATCGGCACGCCGGGACCGGATATTCTGAGCGGCTATCGGAGCAACCGGCGCGCCGAGCTGAAGCCGGGCGGCAAGCTGTGGGTCCTGGGTGCCGGTGGCCCCATGGGTCAGATGCACGTCCAGCGGGCCCTGGACCTGCCTGAAAAGCCGTCTCTCATCGTGGCCACCAACCTGCAGACGGACCGCATCCACGTGCTGGAAAGCCTGGCGCCTGATGCCCGACAACGAGGCATCGAGATGATCTGTCTCACAAGGGGGGCCATGGGACAGGAGCGCTATTTCGAACGTCTGCGGGAATTGGCCGGCCCCGACGGCTTTGACGACATCGTGATCGTAGCAGCCAATTCAGAAGCTATTGCCGAAGCCGCCCCCTTCCTGGCCCGCGACGGTGTACTCAACGTCTTCGCCGGCCTGCCCCGAGGCACTACGAGCCAGATAGACCTTTCAGACGTGGCTTTACGCAACGTGCGCTTCATTGGCTCCAGTGGCTCCATGATCGGTGACATGCAGCGAGTGCTGGACAAGGTCCGCGACGGACGTCTCACCACCCGGCGCTCGGTAGCTGCTATCTCCGGCATGGCTGGGGCGAAGGATGGGTTGCAGGCCGTGGCTGAGGGTCGCTTCGCCGGCAAAATCGTCGTCTTCCCCCAGATTCCGAATCTCGGCCTGGTCCCGTTGCCGGAGCTAAAAGACGTGCTACCCAATGTCTATGCCCGGCTGGAAGAGGGCCGGTATTGGACCAACGAGGCGGAGGAAGAGCTATTGCGTGAGGCAGTAATCAGTAGTCAGACGTCATTGCACCAGAATCAGGAAAGGAGACTGACATGACAAGAACGACACGTACCGTTGCTTTTTGGATCATCGTCGTGTTTTTCGTTTTGTCACTGGTAATGTTGCTAATGGGACAGACGATGGCTGTCTTCAATTATGATTTTGCGGTCCAACTTGGATTGCAAGAAAGTGTAGAGGATGTGGGTGAATTTGGAGTGCAAATCAACCGTGCATTCGGTGTAGGCGACACTCTCATTTACATTCCTTTGATGACTGTTTCTTTAGTTGGACTGTTTATGAGAAAGCGTTGGTCGCTCTTGACTACTGCCGCAGTAATGGGAATATCGGCCTATTGGGCTATTACTGTTGTCTTTATGCTGGTATTCCTAAAAGGTGTAGCTGGTTATAGTCTTACTCCAGGTTTGGAGTATTGGGTAGTCGTTGGGATATACATAGTTATTGGTATTTGGGGGTTGTTTTATCTCATATTCAGAGGGGGTAGGTTGATCGAATAAGAAGCGAGATGATCATGAGAGACACAACTGACCTGCTGAACGAACTGGTTGCCATGAGTCACTGGCTGGGTGATCCCGCTCGGGACCTGGTCATCCTGGGTGAGGGGAACACTTCGGCCCGGGTAGATGAACACAGCTTCTTCGTCAAGGCCAGCGGGATGACACTGCGGGAGATTGAGCCGGACGGTTTCGTTGAGATTGCGTTCGCGCCTATGCTGGAATTCCTGGACCATGGGGACCCCTCGGATGAGGCCACAACGGAAGCACTTATGGCCGCTCGGGTAGACCCAACAGTACCCTTCGGCCAGGCTCAGGACAAGCCGCTACGCCCATCGGTAGAGACGCCGTTGCACGCGCTGGCCCTTGTGGTGGGCGGTGCGAAGTTTGTGGGACACACCCATCCCACGGCTGTCAACGCCATCCTCTGCTCGCGGCGGGCCGAAGAGGCGATTGCCGGCCGGCTGTTCCCTGACGAGATCGTGGTCTGTGGCCCCGCGCCGGCCTACGTGCCCTACACCGACCCTGGCCTGCCCCTGGCCCGTAAGGTGTGGGAAGTCCTTGAGACCCACATCGAGACCTACGGTGAACCGCCCAAGGTGATCCTCATGCAGAATCACGGGCTCATCGCCCTGGGGCAGTCCCCCCGCGAGGTGCAGAACATCACTGCTATGTACGTCAAAACGGCCCGCATCCTCCTGGGGGCCTACGCCCTGGGCGGCCCAAGGTTCATGACTCCCGACGACGTCGCCCGCATCCATACCCGCCCCGACGAAGCCTATCGCCGGCGGGAACTAGTACACCACGGCGGAAATCCTTCGGTAGTTACAGGGCAAGCGCCGGTTGAGTAGCTTCGGAACGGAGTGGAGAAGCGTATCGAAACCAAGCGTTCTCCGCTAACAGAAGCGCCTCTCACAAGCCGCTTGGCCTCGATACGTCGCTTCGCTCCTACTCGGCCGGTGCTCTCGCCCAACGCCTAACTGGGGAAGGATTTACGCCCACGTGTACTAGGAAGCCCGAACCGGAAGGAAGAATTAACACATGAGCTTCAGAGGAAGAAACGATGAACAGGCAGAACATCTCTCGACAAGTGACAGACGCCCTGGAAGCAGGGCAAGGTATCCTTCATCTAGCGCCCGCCTGGGTGCCGCGCCCATTCCTGATGCCGGGCAAGCGCATCCGCCTGGCTGAACAGGATCTGTACGCCCTGGGGACAGATCGAGGGGGCATCGACGAACGCTGGTTTGCCTCCACGACTCAGGCTGATAACGGCCCAGGCACGCCCGAATGTGAACCCGACCTTCAAGAAAGACCACTTTCTGGAGCCGGTGCCTATCGGCGACACGGCCGACGAAGGTTACCAGGACAAGTGGGTGATCTACGGGAAGGTGGACGGCCAGGATCTGTTCTCGGCGAAAGAGTTGACAGTACAGCCTGGCGTCAAGACACTGGTCAACGACAATGGGGCTTCGGGTTTGATAGTCGTCCAGGGCCGGGGGAAGATAGGTCCCTACGACGCTGAGGCAGCCAGCTATGTGCGCTATAACGAGTTGACGTGGGACGAATATTTCGTCACTGAGGAGGCGGCCCGCAACGGCTTCATGGTCGAAAACATCGGCCACGAGCCGCTAGTTGTCCTTCGCTACTTTGGTCCCGGTGTTAGCCCGGATATGCCAGAAGTTGGTGCTTACAAATAGATGCGATACACTCACCTCGTCCGATTCCTCCTGCCTCTCATACTCACCGTGGCTATACAGGAACTTGGTGGACAGGTGTTGAACGGGGGAATGGCGCGTGTACCGCGGGCCACGGAGACGCTGGCGAGCTATGGACTGGCCTGGGGTCTGGTGTCCTTTCTCGCGAGCCCGCTATCCCAGGTCAAGCAACTAGGGCTGGTGCTGGTAGACGGCCAGTACGCTCTCAAACAGGTGCGACTGGTTGTTCTGATCTTCGGTCTGTCGCTTGCCGGCATCCTGGCCGGCCTCGCACTCAGTCCACCGGGCGTCTGGGTAATCGAAGAACTACACGGCATCAGCCATCCTCTCAGCAATGTGGTCCGTGAGGCACTCTTCTGGTTTATTCCCATACCGGTTCTCAGGGGCCTGATGCTCTTTTACTCAGGGTTGCTGATACGCATCCGGCGGACCGATGTGGTCAGCTCCGCCATCCTGGCCGGCATGGTTGCCAGCATCCTGGCGGTGTTTGCGCTGCTGCCGGTCGGATTCGTGCAGGCGAGGCCGATCTGGATGCCCCTCCTGGTCACCTATGCCGGCGTCCTGGCAGAACTAGCCATTGTTGTCTGGGGATACTGGCGTTATGTGCGGCATTTGCTGGAGGATGCGAGCCACGAACTGCCCCTTGCCTATGTTGTTCGTTTCTTCTGGCCCCTGGCGCTGATTATGGCCGTTCAGGGGTTGAGCCGACCTCTGATCAATCTCTTCATCTCCAGGGGGTCGGATGGCGCAGAGGCGCTCGCCGTGTTGACTGTGGTGTACCCGCTGGCTCATCTGCCCTACGGCTGGTTAAATGAAATCCGGAACCTGCCGCCGGCCTTCAAGGACATGGGGGACAACCTCACTTACATTCGTCGGTTTACCGTAGGCTGTGGGTTGGTATCGTTTTTCGTGATGGTTTCGCTGTTCTGGACGCCGCTGCGTGGGTACATCCTGGAAACCCTAATCGGCATTGAATCCGAACTGGCCACCCGCTGTAGGGTGCCGCTTCTCATCTTCTCGTTTTTTCCCCTGGTGGTGATGATTCGTGCGTATTTCCACGGTATGGGCTTGCTCCAGCATCGTACCAGGGCTATGGCACCCAGTGCCCCGGCCCGCATCGGCGCTATCCTGGTTACCCTGACAATCCTCTCGGCCTCTGGCTTGCACGGTGCGACGCGCGGGATTGCGGCCCTATTGAGCGGATTTGTGTTCGAGACAATGGTGGTTCGGTGGGGCGTGCGCGGCGGGCGGATAGCCGTTGTTCATAGAAACTTTAAGGAAACCTATTGACATTGACAAAATCGTGTGTTATAATAATAGTGCTGTGAATACGTATTCATTCTGGGTGAACCTACTAAGTACCTATCCGAAAAGTGCTCTGGCCGGTCTCTGACCGAGCCAGGGATAGGTCTGGAGGACTTTGTTGAAAAACACCTGCACGCGCGGGCAAGGCCCCAGATATCGGGTCAGGGGACCCGAGCTCACCACAAAATGTGGACAGCCCGGGTCCCCCGACCCGGTTTTTCAACAAAGTCCTGGAGACCAGCCCCAGCGATTTTTCGGACAGGCACTACATTCCTTCTAACAACCATCTGGCTACAACCTCATCCATGTCTATCAGCAGTAGAGATATCGCTACCTATGCGGGCGTATCGCAGGCGACAGTTTCACGGGTGATCAACAACAAGCCTAACGTTCGTGAGGAAACTCGACAACGAGTCCTGAAGGCCATTCATGAACTGGGCTATTACCTCAATGCGGAAGCCAGAAGTCTCGTCACCAAGAGAACCTCGAAACTCGGCCTTGTCGTTTCGGACATCCTAAACTCCTTCTATCCAGAGTTGGTAGAAAGTATTGAGGCGTTTGCTCGCGAGAGAGGCTATAATGTCTTGCTGTGTAACACGCGGCGGGACCCTTCCAAAGGATGAAGTGTACGCTCGCCTGCTCATCGAACAACGCGTGGCTGGGGCGATTTTTAGTTCGATCACGCCCGTTAGCAACGCCCCTTATACGCCGAAAGTAGTATGCAAAGCGGAATCGACTTTTTAGACAGAAACCGCCATTTTGGGGCCTTCTCGACATTCCCTGGAACAGTCTCTCAACCTCGACTTTGGCCATTTTCCAGAGCCACTCCATGAAGTAGCAAATTGCCTACCAGAACCACAATATGCAGAGCATAGATCGTCAGGTGGTGTCCCTTAACAGCGTGTATGGCTGGGAGCCAAGAATTGACCATAATGGGACCGTTGATCCGTATTTCAGCCGTTTCTCGGCCATGGAGATGGAATTTCGACTCCGCGAACGCCCCGTCTCCGAAGCGAGAATTCTGGCGGAAAGAATCTCACACGGTGGCCAATCAGCCATTTTGATGCCATGATGAAGATGGCGGTCTTTCAGGACCCTCTCCTGGCCAGCGCGGGATTGGATCGTCTCGCGCACAATGCCTGCCTATGCGCTTCTGATCACTGGACCCTCGTACCGGACCTATGCAGCAACCTGCTACAGCCACAGAAAGGAGGAAGCGATGGAGTAATAGCTAGTAGATGATAGGAAATCTCGGCCGAAATGACGATGGGGATTCACACCTGAAAGGCCGTTTTGGAGTGACACATCGCTAGTGACAATCCGGCGGTGCATCGCTACAGACAATTGACATCCTCTGTAGCAGAAAGGGAAACCCTACATGTCATACAAACAACGATTCAAGCAAATCCTTCGTGCGAAAGGGAAGCTACTCGCACTGTTGCTCACGTTTTCCCTGTTCAGCAGCGTGGCGCCTGGGGCGGCATTGTTCGCCCAGATGCCAGCAATGAACCTCAACGCGGCTGCCCCCATGCAAGATGCAACCAGCATGGATGCGGCTGTTGCCTGTGACAACTTCCGTACCCTCGCCGTCAACGACACCCTGGAGTTGAGCATGTTGCGGCGCTCGATGGAGTCAGCCTGGATCAAGTTTACCGTTCAACAGAATGCCCGCTATCGTATGGAAGTGAACAACGCTGCGGGGCTACAACTGGAGCTGTATGATCGCTGCAATGCGAATGCACCGGCCGTAGAACTGCGCAACGGGCAACTGGAGTTCACTGCGACCCGCGACGGCGATTACTACTTGCTGGTCAAGCATGACGGTGTCGCCAGCGTCTCCGGCTATCAGGTCACCCTCTCACCCGCTGCGCCCCATCGCCCCAGCTTCACCCCGCTGGTTGATGTTCCGGAAGCCGTGCTGCGTCGTGCGACCGAGTTCTTGGAAGAGATTCGCGGCGGCGACCTGGCTCCCGAATGGCAGGATGCCCGAGTCAATCCCGAGGCACGCATCCTCTATCGGCCTGACATCCAGGAGCCTGCCTACTACGAGTTTACAGTGGAAAAACCGGTTGATAACGGCTGGGGGCCTGCCGGCTTCATTCAACTCGCGGCGGGCGACCACGACTATCCGGTGACCCACTGGGATGTGACCGGCATGTCCCCCACCCAGGAGTTAGCGGAGATTGCCCCCCTTGGTGCAGAGCTGACCGAGTTCTACAAGCTTGATACACTAGCCTACGTTGCCGAATACGAAGAATTGACCCCCATCGGCGTCACCACCGTTACAACCGATGTCATTAACATCGGCGATCTGCCCGGTCGCATCGAGGGGCTAGATGCCATCCCCCAGGAGCCGGCGGAACTGGTGACCGAGAGCATCGACTCCGAAGGTAACGTAGTGCGTGAGGGGCCAGAAGAGCTGCCCCTGACTGAGATGAGCGATTGGGATTCCTGGGCGACCTTGAAGGCTGAATTTGAAGAAGAATATGGCCCCTTGCTGGCGTCGCTGAAACAGCGCGCCAGCGACGCCTGGGAACTGGAAGAGAACCTCAGCCAACATGGTGAATCGTTGATCAAGGGTGATGTGCGCACAGTGCACGGGCTGGCGTCGCAGACCATCTCAGCGATCGACGTCACCGGCGACGGTGCGGCTCCCCAATACCTCCAACAGGAGCTACTGCGCGACAATGGCAGGCTGGCCGGCGTTAAACTGACTGTGCTCGACGAGCCGACAGACATGACGACCCGTTTGACCTTTGAAGTTGCGTTGCATTACACCAGTGGCACCACCGAGACCATCAAGTACGCCATCGTTAATGCCAGGGCGCTGAACATCAACCAGGTTTATCTCCCGCTCATTTCCAGTAGCAGTAGCGACAATCTGGTCAATCTTGCGGGTGCTGAGAAGATTGAAGCAACCCTTGGCTCCTGGGGTCCGTGGCACTACTTTTGGGCGGACGACGCCGCCGGTTCCATCCGCTATGGGCAGATACCTAAACATACGAGTGTAAACACATCGAGCTGCGCCAGTGGATGTGGTCCCACATCTTGGGCCATGCTCTTTGCGTGGGTTGACCGGCTGGCGGCAACGGGTCATGCGAAGTGGGGCCCTCACTGGGGCCTGTACCGCGTGAACGGCGGCCTGGGCACCAACGCCGTGGCGCCGCTCACCCAGGACGCCGGGGCCCGGAACATGACCTGGGAGATCCGCAATCACGTGGGCACCTGGTGCATCTTCGGCAGCGGCGCCACCTGGCCGTGGCGCATGATCGACGCCAGCAAGTATGTGAGACCGCGTGCAACAACCGCCTGGCGCATGCGCACAAAATATGATCCCACCGGTCTCTGTTGGTTTGGCGCCTGCAACCGCAACCGTCGCCTGGCCAGGGACGCAATTATCAATCACCGGCAACCTGCCGTTGTCGGCACCGGGTGGCTGAAACACTATCCCCTGGCCTACGGCTACGCCTGGCGCAGCAAGCGGACCTGCTTCTTGTTCTTCTGCTCGACCAAATATTCCCGCTGGTTCTATGTCAACAACGGGTGGTATGGCAATAACAACGGCTGGGTCGACGCCGACGTCTGGTTTGCCGGGACGTACTACGACAATAGATAGTTCTTGGTGCGAAACCTGTGGAATCTTCCCGGAAGCTCCTAGCTTCCGGGAAGATTCACACCGGCGAACCGGACTCTTGCAAAAGAGACTAATGCGTATCAGCGAATCACAGTCCTGGAAGCGTTTGCAGGCCCGGACTCCTACTTTCAGAAAGCAGCACATCCTATGAACAAGATCAATATCCTCTGTGTCGTCTTTGCACTGTTCTTTGTGGCCGCCTGCGTTCCCGCCACCACAACGCTGAAGCAACACAAAGTGCGTATTGTGGACGCCGAGACCGGCGCGCCGGTCGCCGATGCCGTCATCGACCTACATTACTTCCCAAGCGCACCAGAGGCGCCCGATCCGAACCATCCCCGTGCCACCGCCAATGCCCAGGGCGAGATTACGATCCAAAGCAGGGCAGAGCCGGCGATCTGGCAGGTGCAGGCCGAGGGCTATATTGAGCAGCAGCTTACGGGCAATGAGGGCGCCCTTCCCCCACGTTATGCCGCCAGTGCGACGGGTGATTATGACGGCGTCATCCACCTCTATCAGACGCCAGAGCCGCAACTGACCATCCTGGTGAGCGACACCTACACAGGACCTTTAACGATCAATCTTCAACCAGCGCCGGGCTTTGATTACGTCCTGGTCGATGAGATCAATGTGGCGTTTGCCGCCGTTGATCCGCAGGCGAGTTATGTCCAGGAAGCCGCAGGCACGCGCGTCTTTACGGCGACCGCCTCGGCTGAGGGCGTCGTCGATCTGGTGGTGGCGCCGCTGTTATATGAGATCGAAGCGCGCCAGTTACAGATTCGTGACAGCACCGGCGTTCTGCCCTATCGCGATATTGCGAACCCACAAGATACAGAACGGGGCGTGTGGGGCAACGTCAGCGAAGACGACAAGCGGCTCCATCACCAGATACGGCTGTTTGTAGGAACGCTGGATGGTTATCAGGAATTTCTCAATCCGTAAAGTAGACCAGGGTTTCCACAAGCCTACTGCAATCTTCATGTACAAAAAATGCCGGCTTTTGCATTGAATAGAGTGTAATGAGCTTACAGGAGATCCCGAAGTCGCGAAGGGGATTCCGCAATGTCACGTAAGCCGTTTTATAGTCTCAGTAGATCTAAATTCTGTGTAGTGAGGCATCCTCAGATGCCGGGCCACTGGGGGACAGTTCCGCATCTCAGTCTCCGGATCGCCATGCTGTTTCTAGTCGGGCTGATGGCAAGCTCGAGCGCGTTGCTGGCCGCTCAGCCCAGGCAGAAAGCCCCCCGGGTTGGCCAACGGCAGGCGACTGCCGCAGCTCCGGATCTGATCATTGCCGGCATTACGCTCACCCCGGCCGATCCTGGGCCAGGCGGTACGGCGGACATTGAGGTGGTCGTGAAGAATCAGGGAGATGAAGCGACTGCCGTCGTCTTCAACCTCTATCTGTACGTTGAACCCGCTGAAGAACCGCCGACGCAAAGCACAGCCTACACGAGCGTTGCTGGTTATGGACTGCCTCTACCCCCTGGCGGATCGTTCACATACACCCGCACGGGACAGATATTCAACAATACGCCGCCCAAAGTCTATGCCTGGGTCGACCCGCCGTGGGAGAACAGTGTCGCCGAATCCGACGAGGACAACAATCTCTTCCCGCAAGTCACCAGTGGCGGCGACTCCTACGAGGATGACGACACCTGCGCCAACGCCAAAGAGATTACGCCCGATGGCACTGTGCAAGACCGCAATCTTTATCGCGATCCCGACAGTGATGTGGGGGATGTGGACTGGATCAAGTTCAACGGTGTTGGCGGCGTCACCTATCTGGCCGAAGCGATTGCTCTAGGGGCTGACGCATCGCTGACCATTGAGCTACATGACCGCTGTGACGGCCCGCCCAGCTTTGGCACCGGCGCCAAAATCGAATTCACTGCGCCCGCAGATGGCACATTCTACGTCAAAGTCTCTCACAACCAGCTCGACTACGGGCCGGACAACGCCTATCAGTTCAAAGTCACCAGTGACGGCGGCTGCACCAATCACCTTGAACCCGACAACGCCTGCACCCTTTCGGGCGACCTGTCGCTCAACACCACCCAGACGCACACCTTCTGCAAAGCAGGCGACGCCGACTGGATGCGCTTTGCCGTGACCGCGGGTGCGCAGTACAGGGTCGTCTCCACCAATGTTGGGCAGAATGCCAACGTGAAGCTGAACCTGTATATGAGCTGCGACGATGCCAACAGCACATCGAGCGGCGAGACCTTGGAGTTCACCGCGCCGGAAGCTGGTCATGTCTATATCAAGGCCGAACAAATAGATTCAACGGTGTATGGCGCCGGCACAGACTACACACTGAGGGCGGAACGCTTGAGCACAGACGGCTGCACCGAAGACAGCTTTGAGCAGGATGACAACGCCGCCGACGCTAAGACGCTTGACACCGACGGCTCCCCGCAGGCGCGCAATATCTGCCCGGCCGATGATAGCGACTGGGTCAAGTTCAGCGCCTACACTGGCACAACCTACAACATTGAAACACTCAACCTGGCCGCGGCTGCCGACACCGTGCTCTGCCTCCATGCCAGCAATGGCGACCAGATTGCCTGTGACGATGATAGCGGCGCGGGCAAAGGTTCCCGACTGATCTGGAGCCCACCCACCAGCGGCGACTATCTGCTCCACATCAAAGATCTCTCGTCCACCGTAGCGGGCGACGAGACAACATACGACCTGCGCATTAACCAGGGGCTCTGTCAGACGGATGCCTTTGAGGAGGACGACTCTCGTGATGAGGCAAGGGTTGTTACCCCCAACAACACAGCCACTTCGCATAACTTCTGTCCCAGCGACGATCACGACTGGGTCGCTTTTAATGCGACCAGCGGCACATCCTATATCATCGAAACCACAGACCCGGGCCCCGAGGCCGACACGATTGTCGAGATTTATGATGCCAACGGTGCCCTGCTGGCGCAGAATGATGACCACACGCCGGGCACCAGTTCACAGGTGGCCTTTACACCTGCCAGCGCAGGAAATTACTTTGTCAAGATCCGCCAATACAACCCCACATACTTTGGCGCCGGCACCGAGTACGGCGTGCGCATCCGCCAGGGGACGCCGACGCCGACGCCGACCGTCACTGTCACGCCCACGCCAACCCCCACGCCAACGCCCAATCCGTCCAGCGTGGGCACGTTGATCCTGGTCAATCGCGCCAGGCTTGCTCAGCTGCACGGTGACAACGAAGCATCTGACGTGATGGACAAGCTGGATGAGCTGGCCCAGCATCCGCGAGTGCGCGGCGAGATCATTCGCCTGGACAAGAATAGCGAGGTAAGCACTGCGTATGCCGCCTGGACAACCGACCAGGGGAAAGTGGAGAAAGCCAATCAAGTGACAACTGCAATTCGCAACGTCGTGATGACCTATCTGCAACAGCGCAGCGGGGTCGAATATCTTGTGTTAGTAGGCGATGACCGTGCATTGCCCATGCGCCGCATTCTCGACACGACGCCACGCTTCTCGGAGAACGCCTATAAGCACACCAACCCCAACAACCCCACGGGTGCGGCGCTCAAGGACAACTATTATCTCTCTGATGACTATTTCGCCGACCGTGAGCCGACGGTGCACAAGGGACGTGAACTCTTCATCCCAGATCTGGCAGTAGGCCGTCTGATCGAATCGCCGAGCGAGATGATCGGCCAGATTGAAGCGTTCCTGGCCAATCCGGTCACCGTCGTGGATAACATCTTGGTCTCTGGCTATGATTTTGTCCAGGATGTGGCCACCGAAGACTGTGAAGACTGGAAGACCGATTTTGGCGCACCTAAAGTAAATTGCGATTTGATCGGCGAAACGTGGACGGGGGATGGGTTCCGTTCGCTGCAATTGCGCACGACTTCACCCTTCAAAATCCAGTCCATCAGCGGCCATGCTACGCATTATGCTGAAGGGGCGCCGGTGGGCAGTGCGATTCTAGCTCAGGATGTTAAAAACACTGCGTTTGATCTCAGCGGCGGGCTTATTTTCACACCGGGCTGTCATGCCGGCCTTAATGTACCGCCCAACAATCCGGACAACCCGATTGATCTGCCGCAGGCATTCGTCAGCAAACGCGCCAACTATATCGGCAATACGGGCTACGGGTGGGGAATGCGTAGCTCCATCGGTCTCTCGGAGAAGTTGATCCGCCTCAACACACGGGCGCTGCTGCAAGGCACAGAGTCCAGCATGGGCAAGGCGCTGGTCACCGCTAAGACGCTCTACTATAAGCAGGACCAGGACTTTTCCAGCTATGATGAAAAGGTGATGCAACAGGTGGTCTTCTATGGGTTGCCGATGTACGAACTGGAAACCGGGAGCGTCCTATCGGGACCGGGGAACGATTTCCCTGGCGTGAACTTTATGCCAAGTCTGCCCAGCAACCCGTTAGGTGGCAGTGTTGTCCTAACCGGCTCTGTAACGATCGATTTCCAGCAAGCGGAAAACCTGGCTCTCTCAGAAACCAACGACGGCGACTACTACACGCTCAACGGCTCCATGCACACCGTGCCAGGCCAACCGATTCAGCCGTTGCACTTTGGCGACGTGACCGCGCCTCAGCTGCCGGCACGTGGGGCATTGTTGCTCAGTGCCTCCTTCCAAGTACAAGAAAACTTTGATCCGGTTATCGCCGTTCCCTACAACGAATACGATACCGGCAACATCGAACCAGAATTGGAGAATCCGCTCGGGCTCTACCCGCCCGTGCCGGTTTCAATTCAGCAACACAATGGAGAATCAAGCCTGGTGACACAACTTGGACAGTACGACGCTGCCACCGGAGACTTGCGCCTCCTTCAAAATGTTCAGGTGGAGATTTATTACAGCACGGAGATCGATCAGCTCTCACCAGAGGCGACCGTGATCGACGGAATCACGCGCTCGGGCAGTGATACGGTCGAGGTGAAAGTGGGCGCAGTGGATGCGTCCGGTATTGAGCGGGTTGTCGTCTCGTACATACAAGACATCAGCCAAAGTGCGAATCAACTAAAATCAACCGATCTCAGCTATGACAGTGCGGCGCAGAAATGGATCGGTTCGTTTCACGGCGACGCCAACTCTCGTTATCTGGTGCAGATTGTCGATAAAGCCGGCAATATCACCACTGCCACTAATAAAGGGCAATACTACAAGCCTGGCCAGGTGCAAGCTTCCGGACCGACTGACGGTTGTACGGGCGAATGCGTCTTCCTGCCGTTGATATCACGTTGAACTGGTTGAAACTTTTTACTATCTTTGCACCTGTCGGTTTCTTCTCCTGAGCAACTACGGGGCAGCGACGAGTGCCACCTCCAGCACTAGACACAAAAGTGCGAAGGTAGTGGCCCTGATCGAGGGTATAATCATGCGTCTATATGACTCTAGAACATACCTAGTGCGCGGTCTAATTGTAAGTCGGCGTCGCCGGATGCTGCTAGTGCTTGTACTGCTGTCAGGGCTATGGTCGGCTGCCTGTGCTCCCTGGGATGTTGCCAGAATCCAGGTGTACGCTCAAAGTTCTGATACCTACGTATCCATGAATGGCAATGACGATAACTCCTGTACTTCGCCTTTGAGTCCTTGTAGAACCATACAGGCGGCGATCAACAAGACGCCTAGCGGGGGGACCGTGCACGTTGCAGCCGGCACATATACTGAGAATATCGAGATGAAATCCGGCGTGAACGTGAACGGGGCCGGTCCGACTGATACCAGCATCGTGGGCGGTGCCTCCACGTCCGGCGTCGTTCTGTTTTCCAGCGTAGTCAACGCAAAGCTCCAGGGCTTCAGGATCACTGTCGATGAACCTGTTCCAGGTGTAGACCGGGCGGTTGTCTTTTCCGGAAGCTCGGGTGGGACTGCTGTCCTGCAGAACAACATCATCCAGAATACCCAATATGGGATTTTCGTGTGGGCGCCATCAACTCCGACCATCGAGAACAACACGCTGGTGGGAGGGCCCGATGAGCAAGGCATTTACGTCGGAAATAGTGCTACGGCGCCGGTGATTCGCAACAACATAATTAGCGGTTATTCTTTCGCGGGGATTCATGTGGTAGCGGGTGCGGTTTCTCCGATGCCGATCATCGCCTACAACGACTTGTGGGACAATGGTGAGAATTATCGGAACTACCCAGACCAGACAGGCATCAACGGCAACATTGCGGCGGATCCCGCGTTTGTCAATGCGGCGTCAAATGATTTTCATCTGCGCTCGACGCCGACGTTGTCGCCGGCCATCGATGCCGGCGATCCCAGTTCGGACTACGCCAATGAACCGGAGCCCAACGGTGGTCGCATCAATATGGGCGCCTATGGCAACACCTCTGAGGCAGCTACGTCCTCCTACGTTTGCTATTCGGGCTTACCTTCACCATCGGTCAGCCTGGCAGGAGCGGATATTGAGTCTGGGGGGGTTCGGTACTGGCTTACGGTAGAGAATTGGAATGCGTATCCGGATGACCTGTTTGTACCAGCACCGGACTTACCACCCTGTGGTCTAAACACGAATGCGTCCCGGACGTGGGTGGACATCTTCGATAGTGGTGACGACAGCCGCATAAATGGGTACTGTGGGCTAGATGCATCGGCAGATATGGAGCGGCTCTGGACCTTTGTGCGGGATGATGCAACGCCGCCAGAATCGGTATATTTGGTGGTATGGGATCGCTCCTGTAGCGAACAATACGTATCTAACATGGTGGATATACCGCCATCGCCTTTGACCTGCTATACGCTTACCACCAACCTCAATCCTAGTACTGGAGGCAGCGTCAATCTCTCACCTCAGCCCAATTGTGGGGGTGATACGTATCTTGAGAACACCGATGTGCAGCTAACGGCCTCACCCAGTTCCGGCTACACCTTCGACGGGTGGAGTGGCGACGCCAGCGGCCTCAACAATCCTGTCTCCATCGTCATGAACGGCAACAAGAGCATCACAGCCAACTTCAGCGAGATCTCCCCGACCTGCTACAGCTTGACCCTCACCCACAGCGGTTCGGGCAGTGACCCGGTGGCCACGCCGGCCAAGTCAGCCAGTTGTGCCAGCGACGGCCAGTACGTGGCGGGGGAGGCCATCAGCC
>JBHIAO010000052.1:0-19949 GCA_046758565.1 Anaerolineae bacterium | reverse complement strand
TTCCAATGATCTGTCCCAGTCCGCCTCGCCAACCCTGGCGTAGCAGCAAGTTTGCCAGGAGAACAGCGCACTGGCCAATAAACATCAGGCGGGGATAGTCACGCAATCGCCGCTCATTGATCAAATGCATCATCGAGAAAAAGGATCAGACAGTATTATCCCATCCGTTTTCCAAGCTCATGTCAGCTTTGACAGGAACCGCTGCAGGAATTTGCGCTGGCGGAAACTCAGGTCTTGAACTTTCGCCCGACACTGGTCAACCAATGCAGATTCTTGATCCAAGACTAACTCCATCTTTTCCATGTACTGATCCACATTCATGTCGGCAATACTCAGAACAAACGACTGTAGTTCCAAAGGAGCGAACGCATCATAGGTCTTTCCGAACTGGTATTCTATGCCGATGGAGGGAACGCCCTGGACCCAGGCCATCAAAGCAGGGTGCATTCGCTGGCTCAGAACAAAATCCATACGGCCCAGCCGGGAAAATGCCACGACAGGATGCTTGTTCTCTTCAAAGGAAAGGATTTTAGCCGCCGCGGCAGCTTCCCTCTCGATCATGCCGGCGAGAACTCCCCGAATCGCTGTCAGATCACTGTCAAGACGGTTTCGACAGAAATCAAAGAAATAGAGTGTAGCCCTGTACCGGCGAACGATCTCATCGCAAAGGTGGGCAAACAGCTCCACGTTCCTACGATTGGAGCTGAGCTGTTCCTCCGAACGAAGACCGCCTCCCATGTGCCGCAAATTAACACCCACCTTGAAGTCCCCCGGCATATCAGGAACTTCAACAGGCTTGAAAGTCAGGGCAGCATCACCGACAACTTCGACCTGCTGAATGCCGTACGATTCGAGCCAATTCTTCGTCCCCGGGCCCCGAACACCAATTAGCCGTGCACCCTCACAGAATTTCCGTAGGGAATCTCGTTCTCTCGCATCAAGATCCCGATCTGGTTTCCTGGCGCCGCTCCCGAATACGATGTACGGTTTTCCATCGAAGGCGATTCTGCGAGCCATTCGCTTGAAGAATACGCCGTGCCCAAAAATAGTCCCGCCGCCACACACACTGGCCTGATATCCCCACCAGCGGCAGAACTCGATCGGCGCACCAAGACTGGCTGCAGCGTCTGCCAGGGATCTTCGAGTCGCCCACGACAGCAGGTCATCGCCGATGGCGTTATGTCCGCTCCAATCGAAGATGCGGATTCGAATCTCGAATTCTGAATGCGGCTCTTTCGGCCTCTGACTCGACGAAACAAAGCACATTTCCGAGGAGCTATCCCTTGCTATCAAGCAGTGCGATTGCCTGCTGGACAAGCAGCAAGCGTTGAAGCTGGTAGGGGTACTTCAAGAGCCGCAACCTGGCCACATTCTCCCCACCACCCAAGAGATTGAACACATCTGACCCAAGTTGTGTAACTGCTTGCTCATATTGCCATCCACCGAACAGGAGGCGACGGACAAAGTCGATGGGTGTCCACCTTCGTATGTATGGCTGCAACAGAGTCTTGTCCGAATTTGTAGAGATAAGCCGGCCCAGACCCTTTCTCGCTCGCTCCAGCAACCCGAACTGCAACTGTCCAGAAGTCTTATGCTCCAGGGGAATACGCAGACAAAGGCGCGCGAGTTTAAGATTGCAGAAAGGAAGAAGCATGGGTCCTTTACTGCCCATCAACAGAATCGGTAGGGGAGCTATACCTCTTCTCTGCCGGTTTTTGATCACGAAGGAAGTGGCAAAGTCCTGTCCGCATTCCACATCCGCCAGTTCGTTCTCAATGTTTTCCTTCAACTGCTTGGTCTGCTCTTCATAGAAGCCTCTCTTCAAAAGCTTCTGCCAGGGTTTGCCTCCGGCCCTGACGTAGGAAAACGGTCCTCCCGCCTCCAGGTACATTTCAAAGAAGTAAGTGGCGGCTCGTTCAACGTCCCCGGTGTTGACGCATTCGACCAGCGCAGATGGTACATGCCTGTCAGGTCTCAGAAGCACGTCGACCAGGAAGCCATCCACATATATCTGTCCAACAGGAAGTGCATCTAGCAAGGACATGATCCACGGGCCGGTATCCGAAGAGAAATCGACTAATCTGCTGTGCTCATAGAAGTCCTTAATCACGCTAAAGAAACCCGGGGGGACAACCTCGCTCTCTAACCCCAGAAACTGAGCTGCGAGCGCGGCAATGCTGCGTTCCGCGCTAAATTGCCCAATGGTCTCTGTTGACCAGGTTCGATCTACTAGATTGGCATTGGACAGCACCGCCGCCAGTAGCCGGCTGTCCCATCCACCACTCAGAAAGCAGTTCACCCGCGTATCACATGAAGGTGCCGGCGAAAACATCGAACTCAGGAGTTGGAAAACCCGATCCACCGCTTCCTCAATACTCATCTGTGTATCAATTGCAACGGACTCGAACCACGTGTGCCTCCGCACTCTGGCCGCGCCATCAGCGTAGTCAAGTAGTCCACCCGGGGGAAGGACCGAAACCTCTCTGAAAAAGGTCTTGTTACCAAGCAGATGCCCTATCAATAGGAATTCGAAGATGGCCTCGTAGTTCACCGTTAGTCCGTTGCAGAAACGCCCCAGGAAGCTGGGCCTGCTTGAGAAGACAATGTACCGATCTCCGACATAGTACGAGAGTGTCGCTGTGCCCAGAGGATCATTCACAAGAAGCACTCGATCCCCCGTAGGAGACACACAGGCTGCGGAAAAGTGCAAGAGGTCGTCCGGGAGACGGTCGCTCAGCGCTCTGGAAGCTATCCAATCCCATAACCTGTCTGACGTCTGCTGCGTGTGTGATGCCCCGGGAAACGGGTTCTCAGCGCCTGTTGCGGCCACTAACCACCCCTCCTTGGATCGAAGCAGCTTGGGACCATGCCAGAGACCTGGATAACCCGCCTGGAAGAGAATACTCGAGGTCCCCTCCAGGCTATGCGTTTCCATCTCCGGGGGAAGGGGCATGGCCTGGATACACTTCCTGAACCGAGCACGCAAGTGGTCAGGCAGGCGATCAAGAGAACTCAGTATGCCGGCAATGAAAGACATCTCTTGTGACGTCAAACGCACTCTGCCAGTCCATAAAACACCGCATCCACAGTTCCAGGTTTAGCAACCCCCACAGACGACTCTCGCTGTGGTCAGTCTGGCCTGTGCGATGTTCCTCAACGAGACGCAATACTGTCTCGCGACGATACACGCCTCGCTGTAATGTCCGCGGCTCGTTCAGGATGGAAAGGCACTCCCCAAGCCCGTCATTTCGACGAAACCAAGCCCCAATGGGGACCCAGAACCCAACTTTCTTGCGGTAGATGTTCTCCTTTGGCATGTACTTCTCAGCCAACTTCTTCAGAATATGCTTACCGCGAAAATGCCGCACTTTCCATCCGCCGGGCATTCCCCACGCTAGTGAGACAATTCTGTGATCTAAGAAAGGCACGCGGGTTTCAACCCCGGATGCCATGCTCATCTTGTCCTGGCGCACAAGCAACGCTTGCAGATGGGTAATCTGATCAAGGTACAGAGCCTTCTCAAGAATGCTATCTTTAGCATGCAGCGCCGAGTACCGCTCGGCAACGATCTCCTCGTAGGGGCGGAGAAACTCTGGTGTCACTACTTCAGCCAATTGCTCATGACTCTGAAAGGCATGCAGGTTGATGATCAGCCATGGCCAATCTCGCGAATGTGCATTACGTATGATCCTGGCAGCTCTTGGGGTGACTCGTGAACAGACGGAGGCGGATAGCGACGCCCAATATGAAGGAACCCGGTCTTTGATTAGCTGGGTCAGCAAGGCCTTGATGTACCAATAGTAGCCGGCGAAAAGCTCATCTGCTCCCTCGCCGGCAAGGAGTACGGTCACCCTTTTCTTGGCTTCTCGACATAGAATATAGAGCGGCACCAGATGGGGATGATAGAGCGGTTCATCCAGATGCCAAATCAACCTCTCGATATGCCCAGGGAACTCCCCATTTTTCATGTAGAAGTGATGGTGATTCGTGTGATAGCGCTCGACTATGTTCTCTATGTACTGCCTTTCACTAAAATCGTTCTCTTTGAAATCCACTGAGAACGTATCAAGGCCATGACTCTGGGAAGCAATAGCCGTAATAAGGCTTGAATCCACCCCTCCGCTCAGTTGGATACCCAGGGGGACATCGGAAATCAACTGCTTGTCAACACTGTCACGCAAGAGCTCTTCAAGTTGTTGTATCCCATCTGAAAACGGTCCTCGTATCGTTGATCCCGCCGACTCTAGCTCCCAATACCGAGAGACACGTACGCCCCGCCCCGCTTCCCACACAAGGAAACAACCAGGAGGCAGAGTCCTGATATCCTTGAACAACGTTCGCTCTCCGGAAAGTGAACGAAACATCAAGAATTCATTGACAGCAGTTACCTCCGGTTCTCTGGGAACTTCCGGATCGACGAGAATTGTCTTGATCTCAGAAGCAAACACCAGATGTCTGTTGTCCACATAATAGTACAAAGGTTTGATTCCCATTCGGTCGCGACACAGGATCAGCCTGCCCCGCTTAACATCGAGTATGGCGAACGCGAACATGCCATTCAACAGGTTGAATGACGCGGCCTGCCACTCCTGATGGGCCTTAAGAACCACCTCTGTATCCGTCTGGGAGAAGAAGTGATATCCCAAACCCATCAGCCGGCCTCGAAGCTCCCGGAAGTTGTAGACTTCGCCGTTGTAGGCAATGAACAACGACTGATCTTCGTTAGACATAGGTTGCTTGCCGGCGTCAGACAGGTCAATTACCGCAAGACGGGTGTGAACCAGAGAAACATGCGTTCCTCCAGGCAAAGATTGCTGAACCACCCCTGCTCCGTCCGGTCCCCTGTGTCGGATTGAGCGGGTCATCGCATCGAGCAACGTCAGGTCCGGGGGTATCCCGTCGAACCTGACAATACCCGCTAGTCCGCACATATGTCACCAACACCATCCGGCCAATGCGGCCGCCCAGGTTCTGGACCGCTTGCGGAGCAGTCGTCATGCCCCTCCGGGGCTCCATGAAGCATGAAAATGGGGCTGGCGCGGTCAGGAGACCGGCCAGAGCAGCTATTTTTGGAGCAGTTTCTCATGTCTTCCTCGCATAGATTTCCATGGTATCACCGCCATTGAGGTAGTCGAGAGGGATATCTACCAGGAACCATACGATCTGTAGCAGATTCGAAATGGAGCGCGGAATCTCACGGGCTTGGCCGTTCGCTTTCCAATGCTGAACGAGGTTCTGGGTTTTCCAGGCCCCGGAAGACTTGGAATTAGCGGCAAGTACTTCGAAGTTGTTCCTGCGCAGCATCAGTTGGATGTTCCTGAGGTTCCAATGGAAACGGTGATAGGGCAAGTGCATCCACTGCGTAACACCCAGCAAAGATCGGGATAGTGCATAGGGCCATGGGTTAAAGTGGGGTAATCCCAGAATGAGTACCCCGTCTTGCCCCAGATGTTCATGAGCCACGCGTAAGAACGTGAGTGGATCTGCAACATGCTCGAGTACATGCCATAGTCGAATAAATGCAAAGTCATTTTCCTCGAGATCCTGAAGGCTCGCCTGCGACACTGATAGACCCAGCCTTTGACAGAACGCGACCGCAGCCGGATTAATATCAATCCCCCGAGCTTCATAGTCGGAATCCTTTGGGAACAGAGCAAGAAACCACCCTCTGCCTGTTCCACAGTCAAGAAACTTGGGCTTAGCCTGACGTTCACCTCCAGGCCGGTAGAAATTCGGCCAGCCAATGAAGAACTTCGCGGACAGCCGGCTAAACAAAATCTTCCGCAGGAGACTACCTGCGTTGCCGCTCTGGCAGAACACGGGCGGAATTACATCGTGATACAGCCACTTGTTGACCCGCTGAGCGAATCCGCGAGCAGGAAACAGGTCCTCTGGAGGAACGTCTGTTAGATTAAGTTCGCCTGTGGGTAATTGCACATACTCCTCATCATAGAGGGCAAGGCATTGATCCTCGCTCAAGACCGGATACGTGACGCCCAAATCACAGTGGCCACACACAAAGACCGAGCAGCGATTGTCGAGAGTATCAGTCAGCACATTCTCGAAAAGAAGCTTCGAGTCAACGACAGGATTTCCACATGCAATACACTCCTCGCCGTAGATGGCCTGGTATTGGCTGACAAAATCTTGCTTCTTGCGATGCCGGCTTAACTTCTCCGCCGCTTCTGCTTTGCGTCGCAATTCCTCTTTCAAGCCATTCGTGGACATGTTCTCACCCCAGAAAGCTAGGCTTGCTCGCGCTGTGTCAGTGCGGTCGTTCCTCCGTTAAATGCCGGGTGCTTTCGATAATAGAGAGGGTCCTCTCCACTTTGGAAAACGGGCATGATGTATTTCTCAACGAACCCTCTGTCACGAGCCGCTATGCAGGCACTGCACGCAAATATGGAGGCATATCGCTGCATCTCCCTCACTATTTCTTCCAGATGCTGTTCCCGAATGTTACCAAAGGATATCGGTATGTAGTCACACGGGCACACATCACCGTAGGCCGTAACGAATATCCGCCCTGTCCCAGCAGCGCAAGATGGGGGTCCCCAAAGCCTTCGAGCGCACTTGTTTACCAGATGGTAGACCCCCTTCTCTTTGAGTTTCCTGTCAATGTAGGCAAATTCCTCATCTGACAGCAAGAAGTCTTGTGCTTCCGCGTCATAAGCGCAGGGATCCACCAGAGTTATGCCGCGACACCCCTTTTCCAGGGCAAGATCAATCAGTTTGAACGTGTCACCGTTTTCAAGAGCTTGCCTGGTTGTTACGTGATTCATGAAGTAGGTTAGACCTATCTTGATCGAGTACTCGAAGTTGTTCAACAACTTCTCGTAGGCCCCGGGCACGCCAACCTCTTCGTCATGGTTCTTGCCAATACCCCAGAAATTGAATGCCAGAGTTGTAAGCCCTGCGCTGTGCAGATTGTCCAGCAGTTTTTTTGTTACCGCTATGCCGTTCGTTGAAGAGTGCGTCATCATAGCCTTGCTTCTCGCATACCTGACGACATCTGCCATACACGGGTACAGAGTTGGTTCACCGCCAGTCAGGATGACTGCATGACCACCCAGCTTCCTGACAACGTCTACGATCTTGAAAACTTCGTCTAATTCCAAGGCGTCCCTCTGGCTATTGGCAATCCCCTGGACGGAACACCCTTTACATTTCGCTGTACAGCTCACATTTGTCTGAATGATCACATCCCTGAACATATCCTTTCCAGTGGTGATCTTGTACAATAACTTCTGAGCAGCCCGCGTATACATGAAAGGAGCCTTGTGCAACCCCTTCATTTTCCTGGCCGCGATCACTGTGTTGTGAATTCCCTGCCATAGCGAGAAGTCGTTCATTCTTCGCCTCCTAGCTGCAGTGATCCTAAGTTTCCGGATCTGTCATCCGGGCGTTTGCGAAACCCTCCAAGGCCGACTAGCTCAAATACACCGCCGATCAAAGACCAGATGACGTTCACGGCTGAACCAGCCACACCGACAGACACAGCAGAGACGTTGCTCATGCCGAGCAGAGGCAGGACAGAGCCAAAAACCGTCTCGTTAAGACCAATTCCGGCCATCGTCAGAGGTAACTGGACGAGAATGGTTGTAAGCATACTTACAAATAGATACTGATCGAGCCCCATGTCTGGAACGAAAGCCAGCAACAAGCTATAGATAGTTGTCTGGAAGATTGCGTTCACGGCCAGACTGACGCCGGCAACTTGCATAAATCGCCGTGGTGAAACGAGACTCCTTCGGAGTGCCCACACGATATTGTTGATACGCGCCGAAACGCTGTGTGGAACAAGTCGAAGTCGCTCAGAATCCAGCCTATCGCCTGACCCTGCACCTCTCACCATCACCAGCACCACCCCCCCTGCCGTAACAAGCACCCCGAGCAAGACCAGTGTCACCATAGTCACGCCAAATGGGACAACACTTCTCAACGAGAGGCTGGCTGACGCGACACATAGAAATATCAACCAGGAATAGTTATCCAGTATCCGCTCAAGGAGTAACACCGAAAATGCCTGAGCCCGCTCTCCGTCGACCGAACTCATACGATGCCACCGGACAAGGCCTCCGGCAAGGCTCGTGGGAAAGACCAGCGTGTAGAACGCTGATGCCAGGTTCAGCGAAAAGACGTTCAAGACACTAGCCGGCATGTTCTGCAACATCAAGAGCATTTGTGTCCGCTTCGCGAACAGCATTTGAGCGCCGGCAAAGGCAACCATGCTCAGCATGAAGCGCCTGCCATCCACTCCGGCCAGCACCGAGACCACACTGCCAAAGTCCACCCACTGAAAGGCAATAGCCAGCAAAACCCCGGTCACGAGTAACCGCGCGAGACAGAGAGCCAGGGCACGCCGGCCTTGCCATTTCGAATTAGCTTGCTGTACCGCCACTTGGATCATCATGTAGGTACCAGTTTATCGCCGGCGCAACTATTGCCGCGTCAAGAATGATAAGAATCCCTAAGCGTCAAACGCCCCTGCCTCCACAGACGCGTCTTCCCCCTCAGAAACTCTCGCCCCCTGATCCAGTTTCGCTCTAAACCGTGAATCCAGAGGCGATGCCTGAAAAACCATCCCGGCGTCTGAACATGCTCCGCGGGGGGAACGGTCAAGAGTTTCTCCCAAAGTGCCTCGTCGAAGTTCGCATTTCGGTAGGGATAGCGAACGTGACCTCCATCCAGGTACACACCGCCCTGCCGGGCGAAGGAAAGGACATGGTTTCCATCCAGTTCCTCGTATCCCAACTCGACAATGTTGGCAACATCATCAACCGCACCGAGGGACACCGGACCAGGAAAGGGCTGCGGCAAGGAGTAGAGTTGCACATCGCCCCGGAAGACATTGCCGAGATTGCGTTCGCCAGGGTATTCATCGCACAACTCAACATCCCCCTTCTCGTTGACAAGGATGTGATGCATGCCAAGAAATGTCCGTCGCCCCAGCGATGAAACGTTGCTGAGCATGTAGCGAATGCTGGCAGTGTCCATGAAACGAGCTGCCGCCGCGCGCTCCGCTTCCGCATAGGCTTCGGGATAATAGCGTCTGTTATGCCACCCTCGGAAGCGGCGCACGTGCACCACGAATTTGTACTGTCCGAAAAAGTCGATGTCGTCTTCGAGGCGCGGAATCAGTGGCGGATACGCCACATACACAACCGGACAGTCAATGCCGGCCCCTCTCAATTGAAGAAGCTTTTCGAGGAATGCTTCCCGCGACGTCTCCGTCGGATGAAACGACGCATTGATGTTGAGCCGGCCATCTTGCACCAACCTCGTATTGATCAGTCGATCGAGCTTCTTCATCGAGAGGTTGCTCGTGATCATAACGTCCCAGTTCGGGTGAGCGCCAACCATCTCTATCAATGGCATGAAGGTGCGCGCAATGGTAGGCTCGCCAAAGGAAAGGTAGAACGTGAGCCGCTGATGCTCACCGAAAGAGTGCAGGAACCCCTCTCCCCATTCCTCGATGGAATGAATCGCCCGGCTGCCCTTGTTGACCGAAAGCGGGACGTAGCAATAAGGACACTCGTAGTTGCACGCAGCAAACCGCCCGAAGAACGGCCATACAATGGTGAGGTGATCCCGAGACACCATGTAGTACAAGGCTTCGCAAATTACCTCTTGCCCCAGCGTGTTGGGATGAATGGCGTCCTTCAACCCTTTCCACGGCGGCTGGATACGCTCCCTCCACAGCCCATTCGGATCGGCAACTCGGACCTTCTCCGTTCGACCAATCTCCCACAGCACCCGGTTGTAGACGTCAACTTCGGGCGACGTTCCTTGCCTGTCCTGGCGGGAGAGTGCGAATCCCCGCCCGTTCCAGTCAGGCGTGATCGTCGCCAGGATCACTCGACGATCCACCGACACGAGTCTCCGAACCATCTGGCGGATGTTGTCCCCAAATTGATCTGGGGGGATGCCCTTCCGCCAGTCATTCATTCCCAGATGAATGACAACAACATTGCCGGGCGTGTTAGCGACTGTCTCCAGGCGCAAGAGCGCATCGGCGGACGTTTCCCCTACGATCCCCATGTTCTTGATGGTGCAGGGAAAACTCCTAATGCGATCTGCCAGATACGTGGCCAGGCGCGAGGCGTACTCATGGCAGATGGAATCGCCGTAGAGAATGACGTGCGGTGCCTCTCTCATTCTTCGAAGCCCAATATCGCCGATTTGTACACGCCGGCGGCTATTCGCGCTGCACGTTCCCAAGACAGGGCATGCGAACTACGAGCACTTCTCAATGCCCCCTCCTCCAAACGGTGCCGGAGCTTATCATCGCGTGCCAGCCTGATGATAGCGTTAGCCAGTTCACGTGGGTCGCCTGGTCGGACCAGGAGCCCATTCTCGTCGTGATGTACCACCTCGGGTATGGCGCCTACAGCCGAAACCACGCAGGTCCTGCCAAGCGCAAAGGCCATAGGCACAACCCCGCTTTGTGTCCCATCAAGGTAGGGCAGAACCAGGAATCTCGAACGCAGAAAAAGGGACGGAATCTCCGAGTGATCGATAAACCTTTTCACGACGTCGACATTGGTCATGGTCCGGATGCGAGGACCCAGGTCCCCCAGATCCCCTTCGCCACAGATGACCAGGCGAAAATCAGGGATATGCGGGCTCACCTCCTGGAAAGCATCAAGCAGCACGTCAAGCCCCTTGTACTTCCGAATCCGCCCGAAAAAAAGAATCAAATTCTCCTGATTAACATTCGGCACATCTTGCCAAAACATGAATTCGCCGTGCGGAATACTGTACACCCTATCGGGATCAACACTGTATTCGGCCACGAGCTTTTTCTTGTTATCTTCTCCGTGCACAAAGCAAACATCCGCCACACCGATGAGTTTCCGCTGAACCCAGGATCGAAGCATCCCGGCCTCGCCTGAATGCAACACAGGGTCGTGTGCTGTGTACGCCACCCGGGCCTTTTTCAACCATGGAATCAAAAGAACAGGCACGTGATGCGTCCAGAGCAGATGGATCCAGTCGGGTTGCATCCCATCGATCAAGTGAGACAGCTTCAGGGCTTGGATCGGCGATTGCAGAAGAGAAGCCAGGTCCAAACGATCAGGGGCAATATAGGGCCATCGCACCCGCTCAACCTTCGGTGATAGGAGATGGGCCATGAAATTCTCAGGGGCGACAAGGAGTACGCGAACGCCTTGGGATGCAACAGCACTGCTGAACTTGGCGGAATAATAGCTGCTGCTATGCGCCCATGGGCAGAACATCAACACTCTTAGGTGTTTCACGGTCATATTGTGATCTGGCCGCGATCTGCGCGCATACCTCCAGGTACTCCCCTGCCACGGCTGGCCAACTGAATTGTCTCACGATTCGCCGGCTCTCGCGTCCCATGCGCCGCTGAGCCTGCTCGTCCTGTACCAACATCGCCAATGCATCGGTCAGCGCCGGCACGTCGGCCCAGGGTACCACAAGGCCATTTATGCCTTCGCGCACCAATTCCGCCGTCCCGCCTGTATCCGTCACCACGACTGGCAAGCCCGAAGCTATCGCCTCCAGAAGGGCGATAGACATCCCCTCATTTTGTGATGGCAGGACGAAAATGTCCGACTGACGATAGACGGCCGGCATGTCGTCACGCGATACGAAGCCGGTGAAGGTGACAGCGTCGGCCACGCCCAGATCAGCGGCCAGGTGATATAGCGCGTCCTCAGCGTCGCCGGTCCCCACCAACGTCAGGCGGATGGGACGATTGCAGTGAGCGCTCAGAAGGGCGAAGGCCCGCAGCAGGTGGTGTTGGCCTTTGCGCTCGATCAGTCGCCCTACGCACAGGATGTTCGCTTCGAGTCGCCGTCGAGGCTCGTCAGCCGGTCGAAAGACGCGCGTATCCACGCCGTTGTGGATGATCGGGATGTCCAGTTCCGGCATGGTCTGGTGGGCCAGGCACCGGTGTTCCTTGCTGATGGCCGTGACTACGGCTGCATTGCTCCAGATGCGTCGCAGGAGAGGCTTTAAGACAGGGTAGAGATAGTCATAGCGGGCCTCGAAGCCGGGCACATCCGGGCCCTGCAACGAAACCAGATAGGGCAACCCGGCCATGACGTTCAGTGCGTAGCTCATTGCGCCAGCCGGCACTCCGGCAAAGGCGAAGCTCAAGTCATATCGTCGCTGCTGCAACAGCCGGCGGCTGAGGAGCAAACCCCGCCAGGCGTACCTGAGCAGCTCTCGATTGCTGGAATGATGGATATTATGATTGCCCACTGGCACCTTGTAGATGGCGATGCGCTCAGAGAACTGCTCGATCTCGTAGTCCCTGCGGCTGCGAGACGAGGTGACCAGATCAACCCAGACATCTGGATAGCCGGCCATCTCGTGAAGCAAGTGGTAGTTCACTACACCTGTACCGCCGCCCAGCGGAGGAAATTCGTTGTCTAGCATGAGTATCCGCATCAGGGTCGTCCCTCCCAATGCACTCGCCGAATTTGAATAGTGCCTTGATCTGGCAGTGCGAGCCAGCGTATCAGCGTCGTCTGATGATCAAGGAAGCGCTGGAAATCCGCCCGAGGCAGTGCATAATAGCTTCCCGTGCGGCCACCGACATCGAGATCCTCCCGCAGTTTTTCAACGATGGTGCTGTCGATGAGCAGATAATCGGGGCGAATGGCGGTCATGCTTTCGTCAAACGACATGCCATGCAGGTGATGGTAATGGCTAACCACGTCCCAGGAGCGATAATCACAGTCGGTGAAGGCCAGCCAGTATTGGTTGGGTCCTAGAATGCGTTGGCAGGGAACACTCTGTTGGAGCTCGCGCTGCAGTTGTGCCGTCTGATTGGCACCGCTCTCACCGAGGGTGAGCAGGAGCGGTAGGCTGAGTACGCCGAAGGTCAGCGCTACGACCTGGCGTCCCCACGGTTCTTCCTGCCGGACCAGCTCGGCCATCCCGCGCCCCACCAACAGGGCACCAACGCTGAGCATCGGGAGCAGGTAAGTTTCCAGCATATGGCTGACCAGCAGCATCATTGCAACGGCGCTGCCAAGCCACCACGCCAGCAGCAGGCGGTCGGCTGTACCACGCCGGCGCAGTGCCGCGGCGATGGCCAGGCCGAATAGCAGCGCTCCCAACGGTTCGTTGCCGAAGTAGAGCAGGTAGCGTACCAGTTCGTTCAAAACCCACTCCACAGGATTGCTCGATAGCAGCGGAACGGAATGAGAGCTGTGAGTCCCCAGCAGCGCGTTCGCGTTACCACCTCCCTGCACTGGCAACAACCATCCGGGATGCCGATAGAGATACGCCAGCGCCCCCAGCAGACTGACGCCAAGAAAGGCAAGGCTGCCCGGCTGCCGCAGCACCGTTCGCCCGTAGCGGGCCAGATAGCTTGCCGCCAGACCGACGGCAAAGACCGCACCATTTTGATGAATCTCCACAGACAACACCGCCAGCAAGGCGGCGGCGACGTCCCATAGCGGTTGATTGCGCTTCCACCCCAGCACGCTGCACCCGAGTGCCAACAGCACCACCAGCGCCAACCAGATTTCCGGCCGTGCCATGTGGCTGCCGAGAAGGAAGAGGGGCTGTGTTAGCAAAACCAGAGCCGCCAATGGCCCGATGCGTCCCGGCCAGAGTGGTCTGCCGATGCCGGCCACTACACCCAAAAGAGCAAGCCCGGCGAACAGGCTAGGTAGGCGAATCGCCTGGAGGCTGAGGCCCCACGCCTGAATCGCGAGTCGGGTGGGCACCGCGCCCAGGAGGGTTGTGCCCTGCCCTCGCCCGTCTGGAAAGGGGCCGATGTCCAACGTGGTCCAGCGGTTGCCCGTCGTGAGCCAGTTCCGCGCCAGATTGGCATACCAGGCCTCGTCGGTGTGAATGGCGGGAAACGTCGTGAGTGTGAGCACGTTGATCGTCAGTGCAATGACGGTCACCGCCATGAGCAAGGCGACGAAGCGTCGGGAGAGGGCTGTGGGGGAAACGCTCGGGTCGCCCTCTGACCGCTCGGCCACCCTATGCAAAGGAAAGCCGTTGTCCAACATCTTAGTAGTCATAAGTATCTTGCCAATCAAACTTCTTGCGCCAATTCTTCACAATTGACAATTATCTCCCGTCACCCGGCGCACCACGTATAGCGGCCGCTGCTTCACCTCGTCGAAAATTCGGCCAATGTATTCGCCCATTACGCCGATGGTGGTGAGCTGGATGCCGGCCAGGAAGAAGATAGCCACCACCAGCGTGGCAAAGCCCGGCGGATTCAGTCCCATAGTCAGCTTCTTGACGAAATAGAATGCAGCCAGTACAAACGACAACATTGAGATGCCGATCCCCAACAGGGAAGCCACGCGCAGCGGTGTGTGCGAGAATGAGATGAAACCATCCAGGGCCAGAAGCATCAGGCGGCCAAAGGTGTATTTTGGCCGGCCGGCATGACGCGCCTGGCGGTCATAGGGCAGGCCCGTCTGGCGTAGCCCCACCCAGCTCCGGATGCCGCGTACGAAGCGATTTCGCTCCGGCATGGACCGCAGCAGGTCCACTATTTTGCGGTCCATGATGCAGAAATCGCCGGCATCCAGGGGGATATCCACGTTGGCCACCCTACGCAGCGTGCGATAAAAGGCGCTGTAAGCCATGCGTTTCAGCCAGCTTTCCTGGCGCTGCTCGCGGATGGCATAGACCACGTCGTGGCCTTCGCGCCATTTGGCGATGAACTCAGGCAACACCTCGGGCGGATCCTGCAGGTCAGCGTCCATTACGATGACCGCATCACCCTGGGCGAAATCGAGGCCGGCACTGATGGCCACCTGGTGCCCGAAGTTCCGCGCCAACTCCACCACCCTGACACGTGGGTCGTCAACCGCAAGGCCGTGCAACAGCGCCGTGGATCCGTCCGCACTGCCGTCATCGACGAATATGATCTCGTAAGGCGCGCCCTCGGCCTCCAGCACGCTCGTGAGCTGATGATACAGCGGAGGTACGTTTTCCTTTTCGTTGAAGACCGGCAAGACGACGGATAGTTCGGGGGTGGCGGTAGCTATTGTGGCGCCATTCAGCCGCGGCAGCGCGAGAGGATTCTCCCCGATCCGCTGGCCGTTCAACGCCTGTGCCAGCGTCCGGCAGAAGTGGAGGGCTGCGTCCGCGTCGTCCAGCGGGATTCGTAGAGCCTGTTTCTTAGATGTATCATTACCCATCGCCGTAGGCAACCTCCTGGGTGTACCTCCAGACGGAAGAAGAGACACGTGTTACGATGGCTGCTTCGTGGATGCGACGGTAAGCTTTGCGAAAACCGGTGCGCCAGGCTGATTTCGGCGCTGCCAGGCGTAGGCGTAAGTGCCGGCCAGAACCCATGACGTCCAGAATGCGAACGACATACGGATACGCTGGATGACTGCGTACGCTGCCTAGCATTCTACCACCACCCGATCTCCTGGTTGTGTTGCCGTTTTCTCGATGGTCCCCGCCGGCAGCTCCAGCACGAAACTTGCCTCCCGGATAATCGGTCCGATCCGATAAGGGCGCAACTCCCGTGCCAGACCAACCACCTCACCACCGTCGGATACGTACACGACGTCGATTGGGAAGCTCATGAAGAACATGTGTACGCTGTTGCACGGCTTGATCATGAGACCTTCGCCGGCCTCCAGTGGCCGATGCCCGATCAGGCCCTTCAAGCGGGTCCAGGCATTGTCTGCAATCTTCCCCTGTTCGATCAGGGTCTGATTCCGTGTAATGTTGTGTGCTTTCATAACTGCAATCGACCACGAATCATCAGAGTTCCGTCTCGTCCTGGCCTTCTCACTCAGTGATTGTTACTCCGTAGACGCCGTAGTCAGCGCCGCCCTGGATACTCGTGACGGGAACAACCTTTTGGACGAAGTGCCCAGTAATCGTTTTGTTTGGCAGGTCGCGAGCTTCCATGATAAACATAGCGAAACCAGCGATGCGATACTCGGCGTTCGCTCCGCCACCCTGGACTTGATCCCAGACGACAACGGTGATAGGGGTCTCATTGGCGATAAAGTCATCGAGCTGAGCCCTTATGCACTGGCTATTCTTCGTGCCCGGTCCGCTCTCTACCCAGTCACCGATGGACAGGGTGTGATCACCAGGATCATTTGGATTCACGTAAGTTTCACTGTCGCCTGGGGGCGTGAGACTTGTGCACAGGCATGGAACGTTAGTACAACCAGTCCAACTCAGCCAGCCGAAGTTGCCCGGCGCGTCGCTGTCGAAGAGGTCATATGTCTGACCGAATAGAAAGTCCTCCCACTCCACGCCAATCGGATACACCCCCTGGGTCATTTCAGCCACAGAGCCGTAGCTGGCCGTAGCGTTAGCGCCGACAGTTAACTGGTCAATACCGATGATGCCGGCAATGACGGTTTGGTTGGTGATCTGGGCTTCGACGGCAACCCCTTCAGTCCCGGGCGGAATGGATCCTGATCCCACCGCGGTTCCGTCGGGCTCATAAGTGGCCGTAAAGCTTGTAGCACCGTTGCGCGTCACCGCGTACTCCTGGATTCGGCTGTTAACCTCGCTGTCTGTGCCTCCTGGTGCCAGTTCCCAGGCGCCGGCCAGCGCACCTGCATCGGCGGCGTTCTGCATCATTCGGCGGCGGGAGAGGATAAGGCCGCCATCGAGCACTAGCCCCAGCATGGCGAGCACCGCCATCATCATCCCCGCGACAGCGGCGAGATTTTGGCCTTCCTCCTGCGATAGTTTCACCCGGACCTCCCTCGTTCATGATCAAAGTTGTCTACCTAGAAGCGCCGTTGGAAGGTCCGCGCATCGACACCGAATTTCGATGGCTCCAGAAAGATATCGATTTCCTCGAGCCGGTCCATAAACTTGGGACGGACGCCAGTGGGTCTCAGTTCGCCTATAACCTGTCCATCTCGATAGGCTTTCTGCTGGAAACTGAAAATGTCTTGCATGACGACGACATCACCCTCCATGCCCTGAACCTCCGTGATGTTGACGATCCTCCGGCTGCCATCTCGCATCCGGGCCACGTGAACCACTGCGTGAAGGGCCGAGGCAACTTGCTCCCGGATTGCTCGGAGTGGCAGATCCATGCCGGCCATGAGTACCATGGTCTCGATACGCCGCAGCGTGTCCCGGGGCCCGTTAGAGTGGACTGTCGTGAGTGAACCGTCGTGGCCGGTGTTCATCGCCTGCAGCATGTCCAGCGCCTCACCACCCCGGACCTCGCCTACTACAATGCGGTCTGGGCGCATCCGTAGCGCGTTAATCACCAGGTCGCGGATAGTCACCTCGCCCTTGCCTTCGATATTCGCCATTCGAGACTCCAGCGTCACCACGTGCTCCTGGTGTAGTTGCAGCTCGGCGGCGTTTTCGATCGTGACGATGCGGTCGTCGCCAGGAATGAAGCTGGATAGGACGTTCAACAACGTGGTCTTGCCAGCCCCGGTACCGCCGGACACCACGAGGTTAAGACGTGCCTCTACACACGCCTGGAGGAACGCCGCGACTTCTCGGGACATCGTTCCAAACTTGATCAAGTCCTCGGCGGTGAATGGCTCCTTGGCGAACTTCCGAATGGTAAGCACTGGTCCCACCAGGGACAGCGGTGGAATGATGGCATTGATCCGCGACCCATCAGGTAGCCGGCCATCCACCATGGGGGAGCTTTCGTCGATGCGTCGACCTAGTGGGGCTACCATCCGCAGGATGATCCTCATGAGGTGATCTTCATCGTCGAGCTGCACATCGAGTCTCTCAAGCCTCCCATCCCGTTCCACGTAGATCTGGTTGGGGCCGTTTACCATGATTTCCGTGATGCTTTCATCCGCCAGCAGCCGATCTAGTGGCCCATACCCGAGAGTCTCGGACACGATCCTGTCGAATAGTCGAGCACGATCTACCCGGTTGAGAACAACGTTCTCCTCCACCAGAATGGCATCATACAGCTCTTCAATCGTCCTCCGAACCGCCTGAAGGTCCGACAGATCCAAACGCGGATCGAGTTCAGCAACCAGTTTTTCCTGAACTCGCTTCCGCAGATCGCGATACGTCTCGTCGACCGGTTCGCGGTCCTTCGAGCGCGCCTGATCGAGGCGCGAACCCATTCCGAGTGGTCCGTCCGGTCTGATAGGACCACCAGTTCTCGTACTACCTCGGCTTAACACTGGGATTCCCTGCCTCTCTTTGATTAACATGTGACGGCCAACACGATTGGCCTCCTACCCACTCTTGAGATGATCCTCATCCTTCTTAGAGTTGCTGAACCAGCAACCGCCAGCCCGGTCGAATGAGATTCGGGTCCTGAATAATGGCGTTAGCTTCTAACAACGCGGCAACGGTCGTGTTGAACTGTCGCGCGATCCCGCTCAGCGTATCGCCAGGCTGGACGATGTACCATTCGGGTACCGGCGTTGGCTCCACAGGAACAGGCTCTTCTTGACTTATATCTGACTCTAACTCCTCGCTACTCGCCACTCCCTCGAAGCCCATCATACCCAGGATGTTACCGTATACGACAGCGGCCTTGTCATACCGTCCTTGCCGGAACAGATCGTCTGCAGTCCCAAGTAATTCTTCGGCTTCGTCAGGCACAGGGTGGGCATCGCCAATCAGGCTGAGAGCGATGGCCTGACGATATCTTTCCGCGGTGAAGCTGGGCTCCTCTCTGTGGCGGAATCGGTTGCCGATCTCGACATACACTGCCTGTAACAGCTCGGCGGCACGTCCATCGGCGTAGTCAGATGCCATGGGATAAACGTTGGCCAGGTGGATGCCGGCCAATTCCCAGTTCTCATGGCTATACGCCTCCAGACCATCCAGGTACTCCTGAGCTAGTTCCGCCTGTCTGGCAGCATCTGCGTTTGCTGGATCCACCTCCACTGCTTTGGCGAAAGACCTGAACGCCTCTTGAACCTGCTCGATCTCCGTAGCGGTGAGGTCCGAGAGCGCCGCCTCGCCCTGCTTCATGTAGCTGTCAACAAGCAACTGCTTTACCGCCTGTGGTTTGTAGTCAGGCGCTTCCTCTTTGAGAAGCAAGAGCTGCTCGGCCGCAAGCTGCCAGTTGCCGGAATGGAACACTCGATTTGCTTCTTCGAAACGCATTGACAGTGTGCGAAGCTCGGCCACCCGATCGATCTGTTGCTGCACGTCCCGGAAACCAGGGGCTTCCTGCCGGATTGCCTCTAGCGCCTCCAGAGCCGATTCCCATGCCTCTTGCTCGATCAGGGTAATTGCAGCATCATAAGCCTCAGCCACTCGCTGTCGCCTGTTGATTTCGTCGAGGGCCATGCGAGCTGCCAGGCTGTCGGGATTCAATGTCAGGACTTCCTCGAAGCGCACCGCCGCCTCATCGAACTTGCCAGCCGCCAGAAGCTGTATGGCCGCTTCTAGCAGTTGTTGCTGACGCCGGACTACCAGACGCTGCTGGAGGGCGGGGGCGATCTGTTGCTGATAAAGCTGTCGGCCGAGCAAGGCCGCCCCAAGTACGAGACCCAGGATGACCAAGGCCCAGACCCTTCGGCTGCGCACCACGCTGTAGCCTGTGAGTCGCCGAGGTGGCGTATCACCAAGCCTGGCCTTCAGAGTCGCTTGCTGTAAAAGGTTTGCATAGTATTCTTGGTCGGGATGTCGTTCCACTAACTCCGATAAACATTCAACCGCTGCCTCCCATTCGCCGGCTTGCAGGTGTTCGAGTCCACGACTGTGTAGTGCTTCATCCGTCACCGACGCCTCTTGGGATTGCATCGAGCGGTCGTCCGATGCGCTCTCCTGAGCTTCGTCCTGAGCCTGTGGAAGGTCCGCATCGAAGGGCGTGTACTGAGCCTCGTCGAAGGGCTTGTACTGAACCTCGTCGACGGACTCGTGCTGAGCAGCGCCTATCCCGAGCACTGCGACGTCCTGAGCCCTGTCCTGAGCTCTGTCGAAGGGCTGTCGAAGGGTCGAGGGGTCGACTGGCTCGTCCTGAGCTTCGCCCTGAGGCCCCTCCTGAGCTTGACGAAGGGCTT
>JBHIAO010000051.1:0-20115 GCA_046758565.1 Anaerolineae bacterium | reverse complement strand
GGTGGGTGGGTGTCGGTGACGGCTCACGGTGACGGGTGGCTGTTGGCGAGGGCTTCAGTCGGACAGTCGTGGGTGTTGGCGTTGGGCGGGTGTGCGGCTGGTCCGTCGCTGTCGGCGTGACGATTGGCACCGGGACCGCCCAAGGTGTCGGTGTGGCGCGAGCGGTCGACGTAGGTGTTGGCACATTGGGTAGCGGTGTCACCACGGGTGTCACGTCGTGACCCGGAAGCTGGGTTGGTGTCCGGGTCGGCCAGCGCGTTGGCGTCGGGGTCGGCCTACGCATTGGCGTCTGAAACGGTATTGCCGTCACGGGCCTGGTGGACGGTCGGGAAGTTGGGGTTCTGGTCGGTCGTAGATTTCGCGTGGCGAGCGCAGGCCGGGCGGTGGCTGGGACCGTGGCTGCATTCGCGGGTGTCTGTGGGCGCAGGGAGCGGGTTGAGGTCGCCGTTGGCACGGGAGTCGCCGGCCGTACTGGATCGGTGGCGGTGGCGGTGGGACGCGAGGGTGCCAACGACGTCGCACTGACCGCCGGCACGACCTGCTGAGTCGGTGATGGTGTTGGCTGACCCTCAGTAGGCGTCATTGTGGGTAGGGGCAACGGGACACGAGTGGGAATGGGTACTAACACGTCGGGATTGGTCTGCGCAGTCCGAGCCAGATCGGCCAGTTCTCGATAGCGAGCGGCTGCAGTATCCAGCAGCGGTTGCTGTGACGGTGGGGCCTGCACGCGGACTTGCTCCAGTCGCCCGGCCTGTGCTCGCGCAAACTCGACGTACGTGTCCAATGGCTGGCGGCGATCCTCGGCCGGCACCCGGCTGAGCTCATGGAGTGCCGCCTCCGCCTCGTTGAGACTGGAGACGAGTAGATCACCTCTGACGGCTTCCTGCCGCGCCAGCAGAGCTGTCAGCTCCTGGTCACGGCGTTCAGCCCGTGCCATGCGCAGACGGGCGCGCGGCTCTGGGGCGCGGGTGAGGACCAACCGCGCCTCCTCGGCAGCGATCTTGACCGGGTACAGCAGGTTGCCGGGGAGACTGTCTGCCGAGGCCACGACGGCGGTTGTGCCGGCAGTCAAGATGAGCAGTAGCAACGCGGTCACTGCCAGGGCCCACCGACTGACCGGCCGCAACCAGGTCTGTCCTGAGTCCCGTCGAAGGGTCGGCCATCGATCGCGGCGGTGACGTATCCGATGCTTCTCGGCCCGCATGGCCGCCTCTGACAGGAAGCGTTGCCGGCCACGCGCCATACCGGTACGGGATGCCGGCTCGGTGTAAGTGTACGCGTATAGGCCCAATGCTGCTGTCTCCAGCAGCGGTTCCAACGCGTCGGCGTGCTCAGGGTACCAGCTCAAGATCGCGTCGATGCTCTCGCCTGCCTCCAGGCGGGAGAAGGCGTCATCCAGGATCCGATCGAACTCAATCATGGGGCGCCTCCTCCAGGAGTCTGCGCAACTCGGCAACGGCTCGGTGTTGCAGGGCTCGCACGGCGCCCTCCGTCGTGCCCAACACCTCAGCGACTTCTGAGGCTGTCATGCCTTCGCCGAACCGTAGAACGATGACCTGGTGCTGCTTGTCAGTCAAACGGCTGAGGGCGGTGCGGAGCCCTGCTTGAGCGAGCCCGGCCTCGATACGGGGCCTGGGATCTGGGGACACCACCCCCAGCCGTTCGTCGAGGAGCATTGGCTGTTGGCTTGGTTGAGCGTGATAGTGATCCACCACGATGTTGTGAGCCACGCGGTACAACCAGGCCCGCAGCGACGTGTGGGCGAACGTGTTGCGCTCGATTGCTTCCAGCGCCCGAACGAAGACGTCCGAGGTCAGGTCTTCCGCGACTGGCCGGCTTCCGACCCGGTGGAAGATGTACTGGTAGATCTTGTCAGCGTAGCGGTCGTAAATCTCCGCCAGGGCTTCCTGGTCGAAGTTGCGTGCTCGCTCAAGCAGGCTGTCGTCTGGCACACAGGCTCCTTTCCGGCCGTCGTTCTCACGTGTATAGACACCGGAAAGGATAAAACCAATACGCGGGTTTGGAGCGTGGTTCGCAAGCGTGGGGAGGTAGTCGTGAAACCGGAACTCGCTCCGTTTTCCGCGTCCACTCGGAGTGCGGTCGCATAACAGCCGGCGACTAACCGTCGTTTTAGGTGGTGAGCGAGCTCGCGATCTACTGCCAGGCTACCATGGCCCTCACCTGTCTCTGGCTCGGTGGGGGGAGCCAGGGCGATGGTGCCGGCACGGACAACGTGCCCCGCCCCAGGGGTAGATGATCTATAGTGCGAGAAAGGAGAGTCCCATTCATGATGTCGAGACAAAATCGGGTATATCAGCTGGCTGCACATATGTTCCCAGCACTTATAGTCCTGGTGCTCGCAACCTTTACGTTGGCTCTTGCTGAGGGGGAGCAGCCGGTGAATGCCCCGCCCCAGCAAGCTGATCCCAGCCCGACGCCCGACTGTCCTGACCCCACGGGAGAGGGTGTGAACGAGTTCGTGTGCAGATATTTCGTGATTCAGGGCCACGTCTTTGAGGACCGCGACCGTGATGGCCAGCCGGATGGTACTGACTGGTTCCTGGAAGGTGCGGTGCTGCGCGTATATGGTCCGGACGGCGGGTATCTGGATGAGCAGACCACCGGTCCCGGTGGCTGGTTTCGCTTTCCTCTTGCACCGCTCTCCGATCCCCATGCGACATATACATTGAGACTGGAGGTGGATCCGCCCGGCTACTGGGAGCTGGTGGGACGCCCGGAGTTCGTCATTGACGGTCGAGATTTCAGTTCCCGTTTCTGCTGTACGTTCCGAGCGAACTTCCCCTACAGGAAGCGCTTAGCGGACCCGACGGCGACATCAGAATATCCGACGGTGCCTCCGCCAGTACCGCCTGCGGGAGAGCCCGGAGTGGTCACCGGCCGGCAAATTCATCTGCCCATCTTGAACTTCCTGGGCGATAACGAAGGTGCCTGCGACAGTTGGATCGAGATTCAGAACGTGGGTCACGGCCTTGCCAAAGCGCTGGTGCTGTTCTGGGGCGAGGCCGGCGCGTGCCCGCCCCAGTGCGCCGGGCCCCTGAAGGTCGAATGCTCCGGCCTACTGCAGCCTGGGTCGACCTGGAACTTCCTCGGGAGCCAGATTCCAGCAGCGGCTAAGAGCGCGGTGGTGTTCAGTGCCGACGCAATCCAGGTCGGACGCGACATTTTTGCTGACGCCCTGTGCGAGGAACTCTTCTCCAGCGTCATCTTCGACTGCGAAGAGTATCGGCGCTTCAAGAAGGCATTTCATGAGTTCGGAATCTGGTACGGCTTCGATTTTCAGACCTTCCGCGGTCAGCCACTGGCTGCTGAAGTCGTACGCAAATGCAGTGATGCGTCCACCAGCAACCTGCCGGTCAGTTCGGCGTACTCGGGTGTGACGAGTGGCATGCTCGGCGCGTTCGATCCTGAATTTGGGGGCTTTGCTTTCTACACACCGCTTGTCTACGCCAACCGCGCCGGGTTGAACTCAATTCTGTACATTCACAATGCCGGCGTCGAATGTACCAGCGTCGAATTGTGGTTCAAGGAGCAGGATGACTGTCTCCGCGCCACAGTCTGCGAGATCTTCAACCTGGCACCTGGTGAGACCTACCAATACGATGCCGGTCAGTGTGTGGGTCCCGAATGGCAGGGCTCAGCCTGGATTCGCACCAGCCAGCCGATGGCTATTACCATTGACCAGATCGGACGCGATGCCTTGATGACGTACAACGGGACGCCATCACAGATTGACTATACATTCCAGAATCGCGACGACGCTCTATTCTCGCCTGGCTCGCAGGTCAACTATGGTCCGCTGATCTACCGCGAGTTCAATGGCTGGGAGACAGGTGTCCAGGTGCAGAACCTGAGCTCGATCGTCAACGCCAAAGTGAAGGTGTACTTCATCGACAATTCGGGGGACATTATCACAACCCTGGTCGATTGGGTGTGCCCGCGCGGATCCCAGACCTTCTTCCTGCCGGTGATCAACAACTTGCCGGGGAGCTTCATCGGCCAGATACGGGTCGAAAGCCAGGACTGGTTCTCGCCAGGTGATCCGGCAGTGCCGGCTCCGAACATCGTTTCCGTAGCGCAGTTGATCCGCTATGGCGACCCGGGGATGACATCTGTGCTCGAAGCTGCAGCGTACAATCTGTTCACCGAGCCCCAGGTTTTCGACTGGCAGCTCGGTTCAGGCTACGGCGGCCTTTACAGCGGCGTAGGTCTGATCGGTATTCCCAGCCTGCTGAAAGACCTCCGGAACACTGGTGTCACGACGGAACTGGCGATCATGAATGCCGTGCCGAAATCCGGGTTTACTGACTTTGCTATCTTCATCTATGACCAGAACGGCCTCCTCGACTTCGTCTGCGAGAAGCTGAACGAGAAGCAAGTTGAGTACATCAACCTGAATGACTGGGGCTACATCAACGCTGGCTTCAAGGGTTCGGCTGTGATTTCGGCGACGTTCTGGGAACACGACGTGTTCGACGGCTACGGCGGGTTTGCCCGCAACCTGGTAGGGCTGGCAGCGGTTAAAATCGAACGCCAGGGCACAGTGCTGGGCAATGACATTCCAGGCGATGAGGCAGCCGCCTCCGAGGGCTTCCCGGTCTACGGACGCTTCAACTTCTTCGACGGGCACGCTCAAGCGGCCTGCCCGGGTCAGCCCACGTCCCCCAGTGGCCCGACGCCGCCGGGACCGCCAACACCAACACCGCCGGGACCACCGGCACCCCCAGTTCCGCCCGTGCCGTAATTGTCCGCCTGCCTTGGGCGTCGTAATAATGGGATGCAGTCTGATCCGCCGGCATTGAACGCTGGCGGATCAGACTATTGCCGTCAGGTTTCACCGTGGCGTTGGCAGAGATTGTGCACACGTTTTCTCCATCGTTGGAACGTAAGAAATGACGACCTTTAGAGACCCTGTTGGTTCGCCAGACGCGCAATCTCCATCGCGCCTCTGCTCATTCGTGCCTCTGTTCCTCCACGTCAAGACACTGCTACTGCTCGGTTTTCTGCTCCTCCTCAGCCTATCGCTATCGATCGCAGCCGGCGATGCGGCCGCACCCAATCCAACCAAGGAACCGCCGGCTTTGGTGACGCCCACTGGGGTGGCGCCGGCTGGCTTCTATCCGACGCCCCCACCCCTGCCATTTCCGCCCCCAACCCCTCCGGGCTACGTGTCCTCGGGATTCAACACGCGAATCCAGTTGCCGGCCATTGATCACGGCGATGAGTGGGAGACTTGGATCCAGGTCCAGAACGTCGGTCTCTCTGAGACAAAGGCGATCGGGTTCCTCTGGGGTGACTACACCGGGGCTTGCCCACCGCAGGCCCCCGGTCCACTGACGGTGGTGTGTACTGGCTTACTCCATCCCGGAGCGGCCTGGGCGTGGATGACCTACCAACTGACGCCGGCAGCGCGCAGTGGCATCGTGTATTCCGTGCCGGCGTCCATCGCCGATGAGGCGTGTGAGTTGGCCTTTCGGACGCGAGGTTCCCACTTTGCGTGGCTGCGTTGGGAGCGTGAGTTTGCCGGTCAGGGTGAGCCCATCGCCGTCACAGTCAACCGGATCGGGCCGGGGGGCGAGGAAGGTATCCAGGTTGCCAGCTCCTACACCGGCATCTCAGAAACCATGGAAGGTGTGAATGACCCGTTGTTTGGCGGTTTCACGTACTACGCGCCGCTTCTATACAACGAGTACCACGACCTGGACTCCGAGCTAATCATTCAGAATTCGGGGAACGAGTGCAGCAGCGTCGAGATATGGTACAAAGAGCAGGCCGACTGTCTGCGATCGACCGTGCGCACGATTGGTGGGATTGCACCTGGCGAGTCGCTTCGAATCGCTCCCGATGGGCTTCCTATCAGTAGCCAGGGATCGGCATGGATTCGTGCCAGTCAGCCGTTGGGTATTGTCGTCGATCACCGAGGACGCGGCTTGTTGATGAGCTACCGTGCAGTGCCGGCCGATTCTGCTGGTGCTGATTTCACCGCCGGCGCGTTCATCAACTACGCACCACTGATTTATCGGGAGTTCAATGGCTGGGATACCGGCATACAGGTGCAGAACCTGTCCAGCACCCACAACGCCAAGGTGAAGGTGACCTTCCTGGACAACAGCGGCAATACCATGGCCACTGTCGCCGACTGGGTGTGCCCACGCGGGAGCCAGACGTATTTCTTGCCGGCGATCAACCAGTTGCCCGGACGCTACGTTGGCGCGGCGGTCATCACATCCCAGGGTTGGTTCTCGCCGGGTGCCCCAGCCGTCGATGCTGCTCGGGTGTCGTCGGTTGTGAACCTCATTAACTATGGCACTGGTCAGGCGCTGTCCTACAACGCCCTCACACCACAAGAGACCCAGGGCATTGGGGCGGTCGGCATTCCGCTCCTGCTCCAGAATCGCCGAGGCATCACGTCCCAGGTGGCCATTCAGAATCTGAACCCCAATCCCGGCTCCACCACGTTCAGGCTCAGCATCCACAGTCCAAACGGCCTCATCGATGGGTTCTGTTTCACCCTTGGGCGCGGCCAAATCATCTACTTTGACCTGGCTGATATTCGAATTCTGAATCCGGGCTTCCGTGGATCGGCCGTGATTACCGTGACGTCATCGAGCCAGCGCGGCGCACCGGCTATCGGCGCTGTCATGGTCGAGCGTGGTACGTGGCCGGGTGACCAATCAAAAGCAACTGAGGGCTTCCCCATCCCGATGCCTGCTCCGCCGCCGCTGCCCATTGGCTGTCCATAGTAGGCGCGGGGCAGGCCTGCACTGAGCCCAGTCGAAGTGTCGGATTGACGGCCCGTCCGCAACAAAACCGCTCTCCGACCTGCCTCGCCCCTACAAATCCCTCACACAATAGGGCTTGTCATGACGACCGGTGAGAGTCACCGCGGCTGGTCGTGGCTGGTAGGCGGACGGTAAAGGTACTGCCCGCTCCGGGCGTACTCTCCACACTGACCTCCCCACTGTGGGCCTCGACGATGGAGCGTACCAGCGACAGACCAAGGCCGGCGCCAGCATGGCGGCGCGACCGTGTCTTGTCCGCCCGGTAGAAGCGATCGAAGATGTGGGGGAGGTGTTCGGTGGGAATGCCGGGACCGGTGTCAGACACCTGGATGATGACCGTTGAGCTGGCTTCGGTCACGCCCGCCGACTGCTGACCGCCGACTGCTGTGGCATTGGTGAGCGCAGTCGGCCGCCTGTCCCCTCGGGCTGAGCCTCGGGACGAGACCTGAGCGAAGCCTGTCCCGAGCCCTGTCGAGGGATCGAGGGGTCGGCCATCGGCGGTCATTGCCCTCAGCCTGATCCGACCGCCAGCCGGCGTGTACTTGATGGCGTTGTCCAGCAAGTTGCGCACGACCATGCGCATGGGATCGATATTGGCAGCCACGGCCGGCAAGTGTGGAGGCACGTCCACTGCCAGATCCAGGCCGGACGCCTGGACCAAGGGGCCCATCTCATCGGCCACTTCGTAAAGAATTGGCGCCAGGTCCAGGGACTCTCGGCGTAGCTCCTGGCCCTCGTCCAGTCGAGATAGGACCAGGAGGTGATCCACCAGCCGCCGCAAGTATTCTACTTCACCCCCCATTTGCTGCAGGTAGCGCATAGCCAGCTCGGGGTTGTTTTGGCTGTGGCGTTGAAGTATGTCGATGCGGAGACGGAGGCTAGTGAGGGGAGAGCGAAGTTCGTGTGCCGCGTTCGCCACGAAGGTTTGGTGGCGGGCCAGCATCTCCCGCACTCGCTCCGCCATGCGGTTGAAGGCCCGGCCCAGCCGCTCTATCTCGTCAGGGCCGGCGGGCGTAACCTGCTGGTCCAGGTTGCCGGCGGCCATGCCTTCGGTCACGGCCGTCAGGTTCCCGATGGGGCCGGCCACCTGACGGGCCAGCAAGAGGCTGACCAGGGCTGTGGCTATCAGCACCACACTGCCGGCCATCACCAGGCTCGTCCAGGTGCGCCGCATCTCGGCATAAAGGGGCGCCATGGGTACCGAGAGCTGAACGAATCCCTCCAGCTCCTTTTCTTCATCTTCTACTTCCATGATCGACGCGGCCACAAACAGCCGCTCCTCGTTCCGCCACTCGTCCCCACGGATGTCGTGCTGCTCGAGCCCTTCTCGTGCGGCCACGAGTTCCGGGTGATCGTGCTCGAAGTGGGCCGGCACGATATCATCGGAGCTGAGGAGCACCCGGAGCGAAGGATCTATCACCGTGACCCGCACACCCACGCTTTCGGCGTAGGAGCGAACCAGGGCGGGCAGAGAACGCCCTTCGAAGCCCTTCCCCTTGCGCCATCTGTCCAGCGGCTCACGCAGGGCGTTGGCCATGATCAGGGCTTCCAGCTCCAGATCGTGTTCTGCCTGCTCGACCACTGCCACCTGAAGGCGGAGGCCCGTCCACACGATCATCCCGCCCAGCCCCAGCAGCATCAGGGCCAGGTAGGTGAGGAGCAGGCGGCTGTGCAGGCTACGAGGTATCAGCCGGCGATGCATTGGGGTCCTCGAAGCGATAGCCGTAGCCACGGACTGTCTGGATGTAGCCTGGCGATGAAGGCTCATCTTCAACTTTCTCCCGCAACCAGCGGATGTGCACGTCCAGGGTACGGGGATCGCCTACCCAGTCCTCTCCCCATACCCGATCCAGGAGTTCGTGACGCGGGATAGCTTTGCCGGCATGCTCCATCAAGGCACACAGCAGGTCGAACTCCCGCTGCCGAAGCTCGATCAGGTGGCCGGCGCGCCACACCTGGCGTGCCATACGGTCCAGCACGATTTCGCCTACCACGACCCGGTCGCTCGGTGGAGACACTGCGCCGCGATCCAGTTCGCGGCGGCGGAGCATTGCCCGCACCCGGGCGAGGAGTTCCCGGAAGCTAAAGGGCTTGACGACGTAATCGTCGGCGCCGAATTCCAGGCCCATGACACGGTCCATCTCCTGACCTCGGGCAGTGAGCATGAGGATGGGCACTGCGGACTCGCGGCGCAGGGTGCGCAAGACGGCGAAGCCGTCCATCTTCGGGAGCATCACATCCAGGAGAATGAGGGCCGGCTGCTCGGCGCGGGCGAGTTCCAGGCCCTGGTGGCCGTCAGTGGCGTGAAGCACCCGAAAGCCCTCGTCTTGAAGGCCGAAAACGAGGGGTTCGGCCATGATTTCGTCATCCTCGATCAAGAGAATGGTGGTTGGTGTGTCCATTGTGATCGGCTATAGGAATCCGACCGCCGGCAGCCGACCCTTCGACTCCGCTCTGGGCGGGCCGCCGACGTCGATGACTTGAACGGCCCTTGCTCTGGATCTTGCCGAGGCGACCACTCGTGTGCGCTCATCTGTAGCTGCGTGGGGCCGTTGCACCGATGCTAGGATTCGGTACACCGTCAGAAAATAGGTAATAAGGCCCGTAAGTGTGTAGAGTCCCACAACGGCTGGTGTTGTGGCGTCGGTACCGGCCCCTACCACGTGGGCTGTTGCCAACAAGTATACTGCGAAGCTGCCATAGTGTACAAGTCGCCAGATCCGGTGCCCGATTCGTCGCCGGGCGTAGAAGCTGAAGGCGACTGGCACGGCCAGGTAGAAGCCTAAGTGTGGATGAAATCCCGAGCCGCGATCAGGTGCTCCCTGGCAGCCTCGGAGTCTGCCGAGACGACCCAAGCGTTCATTTCACAATTCATTGCACGAAAGCTCAGGTGATGAATCGCCAATCTCCGCTCCCTAGCGCGACGACCGCGTGCGGGCGATGGGCCGCGTTATTGGTGCTGGAGCACTCACCGCCGGGATCGGCGGCAACTGTAGGGGAACGCCTGCATCGATCTTGCCAACACCCCCAAATCCGTTCGCAGCGGGTGGCCGGACCAGCGTTGGAATGGGTGGCAGGTCAAGGGTCTGGACCACCACCTCGGGGATCACCGGCGCGGGCCGGCCGTCGTCCTGTGCCAGTGTCGCCCAGGTTCCTAGAGTGGTGGCCAGTGACAGGGTCACTAAAGTGAACTTGGCAGTCTGCCTAGTCATCGTCGTGCTCTTTTTCGTGCTCCTCGTGCCCGTCGTCGTCTTCATGCTGCTCATATTCGCGCTCCTCGTGTTCCCGCTCATCCTCGTGCCCGACGCGTTTGACCTCCACTTGTTGCACGGGTTCGCTCGGCGCTGCCGGCGCACTCTGCTGGAGCAGACGGTTGGCTTCCTGCAAGCGCTGCTGGTAAATCTGGTCCCGCTTCAGGAGGGTTGCATTCAGCGTCTGCAGTTGCTGGAGCTGGGCCTGGAGCTGCCGTACCTGCTCGTATGTCTGTTGCGGTTCGGTGTTGGCATCTTCCAGTCGTTGCTGATAGAGCGACTCCCGCTGCAGTACCGCCTCCGCGGTTGCAGGCACGGTGGCCGGCGGTGAATCCACCGCCGCAGCCGGTGTGGGAGCAGTATTGAAGGTACCTAGCCGCACGGCCAGCGCGGCCGTCACGATTAGGACAAACGCGGTAAGAGTGGACGTCAGGATCAGAGCCGTCTTTCGAGACATGTTGAGTCCTCCTTAGTATCTAGTCTGTGTCCGTCTGTCCCCAGTCTGGCTCGTTGTTCGGACCTGGGGCCAACACCTGGTGACCGATGACTGATCACTGGTTTACTGGCCTGGGGCGGCTTGCTGCCACTGGCTGGCTACCTGCTGGATATCTAGCATACCGATGATGCCATCTCCGTCCTGGTCATACGGTTGTGCGAAGCAAGGTGTGCCGCGTGTCTCACCCCAGTGGGCTACAACCTCCTGGATGTCTATGATGTTAACCCAGCAGTCGCCGGTGACGTCGGCGGTCAGGCCGGACGGACAGGTCTTATGAACACCGACATCATCCACAAAGAAGCTGGTCGGACTGGTGTCGTCCGTCTGGGCCGCGAAGGCGAGCTGGATGGTCTGGCCGGCATAGCCGGTCAGAGTGAAAGTGCTCTGCTGCCAGGTCGGGCCGGCATCGCCATCGGTCAGAGTCTCCAGGGTTTGCAGTGGCGTGCCGGTCGCGTCCCGGATCTGCACCTCGAGTGTGTCGAAGGGGTGTGTGGTCTCGAAGGTGTCCACCCGCCACCAGTAGCTCACCTGGATGCCAGCAAGGCCAGCGGGCACACTCAAGACCTGCCACAGGCTTTCCTGGACCAGGTTGTCGCCGCCCAGCCAGGCTTTCCACGTCCCGCTGTGAGGGGTCGGGTCCGGTGTGTCGTCCAGGATGTCACTGAAGACGTTGCTGCTGGTCTGCCAGACTGGGTTGGGCAGGCCGGCCTCGAACCCGCCGTCCTGGGCAAGCCGCACCGGAGCGCAAGTGTTTTGGAGGAGGGGGAGATACGCGAACCAGTTGCCGGCCGGCATTGCGTTGTCCCCCGCTGCGTCGGTTGCCGGGCTTGCGCTGAGCACAAGCCACAGCAGTATGAGTGTCCCAATAGCTCGTCGATATTGCCGTACGATCATTATGGTGCTCCCACATCGCGAGGGGGCGGTCAGGTGGCCGCCCCCTCTGTCAAGGCCGCTGGCGCGGCACCTATTGCTTTACCTCGATCTTCGTGGCATTGATTAGAATCTGTCCGTTCGCGTCGGTCTGCTGGATGCCCTTCACCTCCACCAGGGCGCCTATCCGCACACTATTGTGCTCCTCCTCAATGCGTGTGTTTGAGTCGACGAGCACCCTGGTGCTGCCATCCAGTAACCACTCGCCGTACCAGGGGGGTGATGTCCCCGGCAGGCTTGTGACGTTTCCGTAGCGCTTGACGTATCCTACACTACCGCCAGTGCCGCCGCTCCGTTTGACCTCGATCTTGTTGGCGAAGATCCGGCCATCGGCAGCCTGCTGAGTGCCTTCTACCTCGATGTATGAACCGACCGTCAAGTTATGGCCGTTCTCCCGCTCGATGCGAGTGTTGGAGCTGACATGCACGGTGTGGGGGATGCCGAAGCCGTCTATCACCTCCCAATCGCACTCCGACGGAGGTACGCACGGCATGCTCTGGATAGTGCCATAAAGCTTGATGGAGCTACCACCGCCGGGACCACCACCGTGGCTGTGCTTGACCTCGACCTCGGTGGCGTTCACCGTGGTGCCATCGGCCTGCAACATGCCTTTCACCTCGACGTAAGCATTCTCGAACAGTGGTCCGTGCTCGATCCGGGTGCTGACGCTAACCATGACACGGTATGTGGGATTCCAGGTACCGTGGAGCTCACCGTCAGTGGCCGGGATTGGCGCCCGGACGGTGCCATAGAACTTGATGTAGCGGCCGCCGACGCTACGGCCCCTGCCGCCAGGACACTCGTGAGGTTCCTTGGTCTCGATCTTGGTGGCGCTGACGGTGCCAGTACCTTGCCAGCCTTTCACCTCGACGCAGGCATTCTTGACCACTGGGCCGTGCTCCAGCTCGAAGCGGGTGCTGGAGTCAATGCGCACTGTGCGCCCACTCACCAGCCAGTCGCATGTCTCGCCGAAAGATAGGGGCGGTAGACACTGCTGTGATGGATCCACAGAGCTCATGTCCAGGTCCTCAATTGTGCCGTAGAACTTGGTGTAGCTACCACCTCCTGGGCCACTCCCGGCGCCCATTTTGACCTCAATCTTGCTGGCAGTCATCGACCGGTCGCCGGTCTGTGTGCCTTTGACCTCGACAAAGGCGCCCACGGCCACCTGTCCATGCTCCTCTTCGATGCGCGTGTTGTTCATCACCTCCACGTTCCACCCGCTCACTAACCAGGCGCCTACCCATCCAGGGGTGCTGGGCAGGGGGTCCTCGATGGTGCCGTAGATCTTCAGGTAGCCGTGGTCATGGCCTCCACCACCGCTTCCGTTACATTTGTAGTTTTCCTTGGTCTCGATCTTGGTTGCGTACACCGTGTTGCCCAGCTGCGAGGCTTTCACCTCGACACAGGCACTTACGGTCACCGGGCCGTGCTCCTCCTCGATGCGGGTCTGGGCATCGGCGTACACCGCACGGTTGCTGAACCCGTCGTTCACGACCCAGTCGCCGACCCAATCGGCCGGGAAGCTCACGACGGTGCCGTAGAACTTATAGTCACCGTCGTCATCGGCAAAGGCTCCTGTGGCCGGGAAGAGGCCGGCCAGCAGGACCAGCAACGTCATTAGACTGAGCAAACGTGTTTTCATTTCGTATACCTCCCTGCAGTGATTATCGTGATTTGCCTCAACTTGCGGACATGAGTATATCATGTCAGGGGGCGTCTGTGGTTAATTTGGGTTTAGGGCGACGTTAAGGGGAGGTTAACGGCGTCCATAAATCCCACGTTTCAGGTTTCATGTGACAAGTGGGTTGATTCATGGTAGAATCCTTTGCGTACGGGCACCGCCGTTCCGTTTTCTGAGCGCGAAGCATAGGGAGGTGGGATTCTCGTGGAGAACAGAGAAAGCATGAGGAACAGGCCAGAGCCGGCCAAACGCCCGCACATCGTGTGTGCTGCCCGTGGCGGCAATGGAAGCCGGCCGGCCGTCACTCGCGCGATCGCGCTGGCCAAAGAGCGGGACGCGGGCCTGACCTTCTTGTTCGTCGTCGATGCGGAGTTCTTAAGCCATGCCATAATCGGCCCGCCCAGCGTGGTCCATCAGCAACTGCGCGATATGGGCGAGTTCATCATGGCGACGCTGCAGGCAAAAGCGCTAGAATCAGGCGTGACTGCCGACTTTGCCGTCCGAGAAGGCCGGGTTCGGGAGCAAATCCGCCAGTATCTTGAGGACAACGATGTCGAGGTTTTGGTCATGGGCCGGCCGGTTGAGGAAACCGACGCTGCGACGTTCGATGCCGGTACTGTCTCGAACTTTGCTGCAGCTTTGGAGCACGAGACCGGTGTCGAGGTCGTTCTCGTCGGCCAGGAAGACGTTCTGGGGACTGAGCGCATCGGCTCATGACGTCGACGGGCGGGCTGCGGTTCGGGAGTGCCGGCGTCTTGCCTGGAGCCCCGAAGCAGGGCAGCGCCGGCGGCGTGGCCTATGTGGGCGAGCTTGGGCTGGGTGCCATGGAGATCGAGTGGGTTCGAGCTCGTATGCGGGTGATCAGTGATGAGACGGCCAAAGCGATTCGCCGGGCGGCTGCCAAGCACGATGTGTCGCTGAGCGTACACGGCGCGTACTACATTAACTTGAACTCACCACGACCGCAGGTTATCGAGCAGAGCCGGGAGTGGGTGCGGCTTCAGGCACGTTCAGCCTGGGCGGTCGGTGCAACGGACCTGGTCTTCCACGCTGCCTTCATGCATGACGACAGTGAGGATGCGGTCTATGGCCGGGTGCGCCGGCACCTGACCGAGCTGGTGCAGGAGCTGTGCGAGAATGGCATCGACGTGATGCTCCGGCCGGAGACCACGGGCAAGCCCACAGCCTTTGGCACGCTGGAGCAGGTTCTGGCGTTGGCGGACGAAATCGATGGCGTGGAGCCATGCATCGACTTTGCCCACATTCATGCCCGAAACAACGGTGGATACAACACCTACGCCGGCTTCCGCCATGTGCTGGATCGCACCCGTGAGGTTCTAGGCGATGCTGGACTGCGCAACCTGCATCTGCATTTTTCAGGCATCGAATACACCGCGGCCGGGGAGCAGAACCATTTACTTCTGGACGATTCCGATATGCACTGGCAGGAACTGCTGCAAGCCCTGGTCGACGTCAATGCCGCCGGCACCCTCATCTGTGAGTGCCCCATGCACGGTCAGGAAGAGGAGTTGACACGACTGCAAAGCACATACCGAGCGTTGAAAAATGAAGCTGCTTAAACACTTGCGATTGGCGATATTGCTGTTCGTGATAGCTGTTGTGTTGGCGTGGACAACCCGTGCCGGACATGCCCAGGAGTCTGGTCCGGTGAGGGTGGATGCGGATTCACCAACGATAACGGGTCTGCTTGTTGATCCGCAAGGGCAGCCGGTGACGAGCGCCTTGGTGGAGCTGATGTGGGAGGATCACAGCGAAGCTATCACCGAGACGGAGAGCCAGCCCAGTGGCGCGTACATCCTTCAGGTGCCGGCGGAGGCCTTGGAGGCAGGCCGGCTGTCCGTGCTGATCGAACGCCCCCACTTTGAACCCGTGCACTATCAACTCTCCGGTGAGGACTTGGCAGACCTTCAGGCCAATAACACGTTTGCTTTGCCGACAACCACGCTGGAGTGGCGGATCACCCTGGCATTCTGGATAGCTACCTTCGCCTTCGTCGGTGTGTTGGCGTTCATCGCTCTGGAGGTGTTGCACAACACACTGGCAGCGCTGACGGGTGTTGCTATCGTTTTCGCCAGCAGCTATCTGGGCGGGGCTGTGAGCGATGAGCTGTTCATCTTCAACTTTGAACGCGCCCTGACATATATTGACTGGGAAGTGGTCTTCCTGATCATGGGCATGATGATTGTCATCGCGGTGGTCGAGGGTTCAGGTATCTTCGGGTGGCTGGCCTATTTTGCGTATCGCGTTTCACGTGGAAAATCGTGGCTGCTGGTCGTGGTTCTGATGTTCATCACCGGCGTGGCGTCGGCGTTTCTCGACAACGTGGCGACGATGCTCTTGATGGCGCCAATCACGATTCAGATCGCGCTGGCCCTGGAGATGAACCCTCTTCCGCTGCTGATACCCGAGGTGCTGGCATCCAACGTGGGTGGGATCGCAACTCTGGTCGGGACACCGACGAACATTCTCATCGGATCTTTCGCTGACATCTCCTTTGCGGCGTTTCTCATCAATCTGACGCCAGGCGTGCTGATGGCGATGGTGGCTCTGGTCATCTACGTGGAATTGGTCTACTTTCGGGCCTACCGGAAGGCAGCGGCTGTAGCGCCGCCGGGCTTGGAAAAGCTACTACGGGAGAGGGCGCAGATTACGGCACCGGAGGAACTGAAGAAGGCCGGCTGGGTCGGCCTGGGTATGCTGATCTTGTTCCTCTTCGGCGAGCGAATTCACCTGACAGCAGCCGTGACGGCCCTGCTGGGTGCCACGGCCTTACTGGTGTGGATCCGCCCGGATGTTGACAAGATGATCGAGGCGGTAGACTGGACGACGTTGGTGTTTTTCATGGGCCTATTCATGATAGTGGGCGCGATTCAAGAGGTGGGTCTCCTTGCCTGGATAACAACAGTTGTCGCGCGCATTGTCGGCACAAACCTGATGCTGGCGATGATCCTGATCGTCTGGGTTGGTGCATTCATGTCCATGGCCGTCGACAGCATTCCGTTCACGGCAGCCATGCTGCCGGTGGTGGGCTTCTTGAGTAATCAGATCCCCGGGGCAGAGGATAAGATGCTATTCTTTGCATTGGCGGTCGGGGCAGCCATGGGGGGCAACGGTACGTTGATCGGGTCGTTGCCCAACCTGGTGACCGCCGGCATCGCTGAGCGGGCCGGCTATCCGATCACATACGGGACGTTTCTGAAGTACGGCTTGCCGGCGACCATCGTCACGCTGTCTTTTGGAACTCTCTGGCTGCTCATCCGATTCTGACAGGCTCGCTTCGCTCACCGATAAACGCACAACTTTCGGAGGCCTCCGATGCTCTGACGAGCGGATAAGCTCCCTGTCCAAGGTTCTTACTCCGCTGTTGAGTCAGAGGCCTCCTCTTGTGGAAGGAGGAGAGCTCGCGTTGATGGTCCTCCTTCCGCTGCTTACGTTTCTACTAACGGTGCTGGGGTGGTCAGCGTTATGTATGCGCTTGGCTAGAATCCTTGGTATGTCGGGGATCTGTCGATCTCCTCCGAACGAATCCACAGAAATTCCTGAAGAACCTCACGGATTAGGGAACCATCCCTAAGTGTTAGAATTTCGCTAGAATGCCACAGCCCTGCCACCGGTCTCAGTTGAATTGACCGATCTTCCAAATGGTGTTAGAATACAAATCACCCGCACCCTGGCACTTCCTCTTTTATCATGTTCCCTATCTCAAGGAGGTGAGGCTATCAGATTGAGACCTGATATGTGCGAGCGCTTACCATTCACTCTCTGATCAGATACCCCTGAGGACAAGCAAAGGAGGAGAAGAAAAATGATCGAAAGGTTTGTCACACTGTTGGTTGTCATGGTCGTGGTCGCCGCTTTCGTGGTGGCCTGTGTTGCCCCCGCAGCCCCACCGCCTTCCGCTGAGAAGCCGCCAGCTACTGAAGTGCCTGCGGAAGAAGAGGCAGTAGCACCTGCTGGCGAGCCGGTCGTAATCGGTGTTCTCACTCCTCTGTCGCCGCCGGGCGATGTTGCAGCGGGCCAACTTATACAGCGTGGTGCTGAGTTGGGTGTCGTTTATGTGAATGAGGTGATGGGAGGCGTGTTGGGCGGCCGGCCCATAGAAATCGTGATTGAGGACGATCAGGGAACGCCAGAGGCGGGAGTCGGCGGCTACCGCCGGCTGGCCATCCAGAAGGGCGCCGTGGCGGTAATCGGTCAGTTCCACAGTTCAGTGAATCTGGCGGTCAATGAAGTGGCCAAGGAGATCGGCGTTCCTGTCTTCTCGACCCAGTCCTCGGCCCGAGACATCACAGCCAAACACTACGATATCGCCTTCCGAACTCACGCCATCGATCCTGCCCGGGCCGCCGCCTGGTTGACCTTCATTGAAGAGAACGGGTTCAAGCGGGTGGCATTCATTGCTGAGGACACGGACTACGGCACTGGCCTCATTGAAGAGACCAAACGGCAGGCAGAAGAGCGTGGTATGGACGTGGAGCTCAATACCCTCGTCTTCTCCCGGGGCACTGTTGACCTCACCCCGCAGTTGTTAAAGATCAATGCGTGGAACCCTGATCTGGTGATCAACATCGGTGTGGGGGAAGGAGCTCACCTCATCATTGACCAGGCCTACACCATCGACCTCTTCCCTGAGGTGCCCATGCTGGCTTCCTATGACTTCCCGATCCGGCCTGAGTTCTGGGAGCTGCACGGGGAAAATGGGACTGGGTTGTACTTTATCAGCTATTTCCACCCGCAGCAGGAGCTGACGGATCTTGGGGAGTGGTTTACCCAGCAATATGAGGAGAAGTACGGGGAACCGCCCGTGTATACGGCCTACAACGCGTTTGGGCAGATCGTGATTCTGACTCAGGCACTGAATGACGCGGGAGAGGCCGACCCGGCTGCCCTCATCCAGGCGCTGGAGGCCGGCGAGTTCAAGAGTTGGTCGGGCATGGTGACCTTCCCCCGTGGAGAGGGGCCTTTCTGGCACCAGTGGACACCACCGCTGCTCATTCTGCACTACACGGAGACGAATCAATCCTTCCGGGATGCTGATCTGGTTTTCCAATACGCTGGAGAGTAGCAGTCGGGGAGGAATGTCGCGGCGTATACAACGGTTGGGGGAGCACGTCGCTAAACCCCCGCGCTAAGAGAGCAAAGCCCCTTCGGGGCTGGGATTCTAGCCCGGAGGGCTTTGCTCTTTTAGCTCCGACGTGCACGTCCGACTTCCTGCTGCTAGATCGAGGCTGAGCCGAGAGACTTCATCATGTCAGTTCCAGGTGAACTGTTGGTACAATACCTGTTGGCCGGCGTCGTGATCGGCGTGCTGTACGGTCTCATGGCCATGGGGATCACCTTCATCTACAGTATTATGAAGATGATCAACTGGTCCATGGGCGAGTTCTACATGATTGGAAGCTATCTACAGTACATCGTGATAGCCCATTTCCTGGGTGTTCGATACTGGTATCTGGGCATCCCTGTGGCAATGCTCCTGGTCGCCGTCCTGGGCGTCGTTGTTCAACGTCTGCTCATCAAGCCGATGTTTGAACGGGGTATCGAAAGGAAGGATGAGTATGCTACTATTGTGACCATCAGCCTCATGCTGCTGTTTCGGAGCCTGGCTGCTGTTTTGGGAGGGCCCTATCAGCGTTCACCCGGCCACTACCTGTCCAAGGTGTACATAGGCCCTCTGGCGCTCAGCGGGGACCGATTTGCTGCCTTTGTCGGTGCTGTTGTCATCATGTTGCTGTTTTACATCCTGATCAAGAAAACGTGGATCGGGATTGCCCTGCAGGCCGCCGCGCAGAGCCGGGTTGGCGTCCAGACAGCCGGCATTAACCTCTTCCGCCTGGATCAGATCGCCTTTGGTATTGGCGTGGCACTGGCTGCGGCGGCGGGAGCATTGCTGGCGCCCGTCTTCCTTGTCTATCCTACGAATGGTGCCGTTACCACGATGAAAGGGTTCGAGATCATCATTATCGGCGGACTCGGTTCTATCCCTGGTGCTGTTATCGCGGGCTTACTTCTTGGCCTGGTGGAAAGCCTGGGGGCGGTTTTCGTTGCCCCGGGTCTGCAACATGCCTACGGGTTCCTCATGCTGTTGTTGATTCTGGTGATTCGCCCGACAGGGTTGTTCGGGGAAAGGGAGCGGGTGGCCTGAATACCACACAGACGGAAGGAGGAAAGGACATGGTACAACCTGGCACGTCTGGCGACGCAATCCTGGGCGTGATGGTACTGGATACCCGGTTTCCCCGAATTCCGGGCGATGTAGGGAATGTGAAATCATACCCTTTTCCTGTCCGATTGAAGACGGTGAGGGGAGCGACGGTCCAGCGGGTTGTCGTCGAGGGGGATCCGCAATTGCTGACGCCTTTTCTCGAAGCGGCTCGTGAGCTCGAAGCCGAAGGGGTCCGGGCCATCACCACCAGTTGCGGGTTTCTGGCTCCCTTTCAACAAGCCATCGCCGAGGCAGTCAACATACCGGTCTTCCTTTCAGCACTGATCCAGATACCTCTGGCTCACATGATGACTCAGCGGCGGATCGGCATTCTCACTGCCAATAGCGACGCTTTGCTGGAACGACATCTGAGAGCTGCCGGCGTGACTGAGGATATACCGATTGCGATCAGGGGCTTGCAGGACAGGCCGGCTTTCGCCCAGTCTATCCTGGCTGACGGAGAACATCTCGACCGGGAGAGTATTGAGCGCGAAGTTCTGGAAGCGGCCGAGAGGCTGCTCAATGACCATCCAGATATCGGTGCATTCGTATTTGAGTGTCATAACCTGGCGCCATACGGGCCGGCCGTCTCCACCGCCACAGGTAGACCCGTTTTCGACATCATCACGTTGGCCGAATGGGTTTATCGGTCCATCGTTAAACGTGAGTTTCCCGGGGGGGTAGTCAACATGCCCGTGGCGGGCCCCACGAAGCAGGAAAATGGTGCT
>JBHIAO010000050.1:0-20154 GCA_046758565.1 Anaerolineae bacterium | reverse complement strand
GTTGCCGCGTGGTCTGCATTCTGCTACAATTCTTGTGCGGTTTTCCGAGGTAGGAGGGATAATGTGATGGCTGCCCAGAAGACGAAAGAGAAGGCGGAGAAGCGAGAAGGTCGGCCCGAAGCGGCTAAGACTGTACAAGAAGCATGGAGTGAGTTTCGATCGAGCCTGCGGTCGTTGCTGCCAGAAGAGTTCTGGGAGCATCGGCGGGCGGCTCGTCTTGAGATGCTGTTGGCCGTGCGTTCGCTGATCGATGCGGCGATCGAGCGGGAGGAGCAGGGCGAAGCGCCTCAGGGGAAACGGGCGAAGAAAATCACAGTGGAATAGGTGTGTTAGCGCGATAATCGGTGGTAGATGCCGAGGACCGTCGTGGCGGCCTGCTGCCAGGTGAACTGTTGTGCCTGGGTCAGGCCTCGCTCGCGTAGTGTCGTCCGGAGCTCCTGGTCGGTCAGAGCCTGGTGAAGTGCGTGGCTCAGGCCCTCGACGTCGCGCGGTGACACCAACAGAGCTGCATCGCCGGCCACTTCCGGCAGTGAGCTGACATCGGATGTGACCACAGGTGTTCCACACGCCAGGGCTTCCAGAACCGGCAATCCAAAGCCCTCGTACAGCGATGGCAGGGCAAAGACCTCGGCGGCGTTGTAGAGGGCCGGCAAGTCCTCGTCAGCTACGAACCCCACAAATCGCACCCGGCCGCCCACCCCCAGACGCTCCACAGTCTCGAATATCTCGTTATAGAGCCACCCCTTGTCGCCGGCGATGACGAGTCCGAGGTCCGAAGCTTGTCCTGGGCTCTGTCGAAGGGTCCTCGGTAGGGGTGAGGCAGGTCGGATTGATGGTCCCGCGGCAAGCGAATCATCTCTCCGATCTGCCTCGCCCCTACTCAGACGAGCGTAAGCTTCGATGAGTGTTGAGTAGTTCTTACGGGGCTGGAGTGTACCAACGGACAAGATAAATGGCTGACTCAGGCCATATCGGGTACAGACATCGGCGATCGCCAGGTCATCCAGTGGATGGAAGCGTGGGTCAACGCCGGGGTAGACCACGGTGATTCGCTCGGGGTCCGTGTTCAGATGGCCGATCAGGTCGTTCTTTGTGCTTTTGGAATCGGCCAGGATGTGGTCTGCGCGGGCGACGGAGCGGGGAACTGCCCGCGTCAGATACTCCCGCAAGTGAGGATCGGATGTCTCGGGAGTCGTAAGGAATGAGAGGTCGTGGACGGTGAGGACAGTACGCGCGTGCCAGACGGGTGGTAGGACGAAGTCGGGTGAGTGGAATATGTCCACGGCACCCGTGCAGAGTTCGACAGGGATAGGCAGCCTGAATCTCTGCCAGAAGATCGTCAGCCATCGATCTGTGACAGGGAGTGAGCGCACACGAAAGTTCTGAGGCCAGGAGCCGGCCGTCTCCTGTGCACCGAGGCTCGCCTGGAAAAGCACATATTGGTTAACGTTATCGAGGGCCGCCAGCGCTCGGACCAGTTCGCGGGTATAGCGCCCGATGCCGGCACTCTGCTGGACGGCGGCCGTGAAGTCAATTCCGATGCGCATGGATGATAATACGCGGTGCGTGTGAGCGGTGTGCGGATTTCAGGATGACGTAAAACGTAAAACGTGAAACGTGATGACTGCGCTTCACACTTAAACTCTTCACGTTTCACGTTTTACGTTTCACGCCATTCGTTGTTCCGCCGGACTCTCCCACCGGAGCCCACTGTGGCTATTTCGTCTTCTTGCTTACCAGATACACTGCAATGCCACCGACGAGGAGGCTGAGGTAGCTGATGGTGCGGTCGAGGAGCGCTATGGAGCCGGCCATGTCCTGGTTCAATCCGTAGAGGATCAGCGCACCAGTGAGGCCGGCCTCGGCGAATCCCAGACCGCCGGGTGTCAGCGGAAGGGCGGTCAGCAGCGCGGCCAGCAGGCCGAGGAAGATTACCATCGAGATTGGCAGGCTCACACCCAATGCCATGATCACAAACAGCACCCGCGCCGATTCACAGGCCCACGCGATGATCGTATACGTCAGGAGCTCTGGGAAATGCTGGAAAGACAGTAGAATCGCGCCGGAAAAGCGATTGTACAGGTCGCCGGCCCGGTCGGGTAGCCGGCGCCCAATGGAGTCGCCAAACCGTCGCAGGATCAACAACCCCACGATCACGGCTATCACGATGGCGAAGGTGATGGCCAGGAGCTGAATGATCTGCTGCGGTAGCCGACCGTGGTAGCTGATCAGGCCAGCCAAGCCCATGAGGGTCACCAACACAACGAAGTCCAGGAGTCGCTCCGCAACAACCGTCCCCATCGAGAGTGATAAAGAGATACTCGACTCCTTCTTCAGTAGGTATCCTCGATACAGGTCGCCCAGCTTGGCCGGTACTATGCTGTTCGCAAACCAGGAAAGGTAGATAATCTCGGCCAGGTCACGGACGCGCGGGATCTTGCCCCATCTGACTTCGGCGTTGTGGAGTAGCCGGTGCCACCGATAGCCCCGAGCCGCAAATGACGAATAGTAGATGGCGATGGCAGCCAGGTACAGCGGGAGATTGGCTTGCTGGATGTTGGCCCAGATTTGCCGAAAGTCGATATTGACTCGAGTTGCCAGGAAGTAGAGCAGGACAACCGCGATGCCGAACGAGGCCAGCGTTCGCGGGTTGAAGAACCGGTCTCTGAGGGAGATCTCGGCCGGCGGTGCTTCAACGTCGGGTGTTTGTTCCAGTGATTGGGTGTCTTGAATGGCGATTATGACTACCTCCTTCCGAGAGCTGATACCAGGCCCAGTGCGAGCGCCAGGTGGATGCCCATGCCATGGACGTACATGTTATCGAAGATATTGTGAACGGCCAGGGCAACCAGAACGCCCAGCACCCCAACGGCGAGACCACGGATCTCCGGCTCCGGCGATCGGTGGGCGACTCGCCAACTGTGCCACACGGCTGAGCCGACAAATACCAGATACGCCGTCAGGCCGATAAGCCCCGTCTCGGCGGCCATGTTGAAGTAGATGTTGTGTGCGTGGCCCAGGGCGTAGGGCCACTTTGGCAAGCGGTACTCAGGATAGGCCGCCTCGTAATTGCCTATCCCGATACCGGTCCAAAAGTGATCGCGCCACATGTCCCACGCGGCTTGCCAGTGGGCGACGCGTTCCAGCGTGGCGAAGTTGGCATCGGTGATGTTGGCACCTCGCGCGTCAAGCGTCGTAAAAGTTGCCACGGCACTGTCAATGCGGCCGGCTACAGACGCCGGCACTAAACTGAACCCGCCCAGCAGCACAAAGACGATCGCTAATGCCATCCCCAACCACAGGAGCGTGATGACTCCTCGCCGCACGGTCTGCAACGCAGGGTCGGATGCCTCGTCGGTGAGAATGGTGGCCGGCCACGCCAATCCCACCGTCGCCAGGCCGGCCGCCGCCCCCAACCACGCCCCGCGCGACCAGCTCAGTGCTAGCCCTGTTACCAGCACCCCGCTGATGCCGATCAACGCCAAATGGAGAATGGAAGATGGAAGATGGAGGATGGAGGATGGAAAATGGAACCGGCCAGGGCACGATCCATTTTCCATTCTCCATTTTCCATTCTCCATCCTCGCCGTTACGAGTGCTGCTATCACCAGACTGACCGCGATGGGTAGAGCGTGATTCATGTATCCCCCAAACGGGTTGGGTTGACCGAAGGTTCCGAAGGCCCGGTAGAGCCGGCCACCCAGAATGGCGAATTGGGGCGGTCCGACGTGCAGCAGGGAACCGGTAATACCATGCAGCGCACTCAGGCTGCCGGCAAGAACCAGTGCCCCGGCCAGTACCAGCGCCGCTCGCTGATCCTCGATCAGATTGAACACCAGCACGTAGACGATCACGATTTCTCCCCACTTCGCCAGCTCCTTGGCTGTTGGGGGTACGGCGTACATGCCCATGGCTGACAGGAGCATGGCGCCGAGGAGTAACAGGAGTGGGACCAGCAGCGGTGGTACTTTGAGCTCAAGCCGACGATGTGCGATCCCGCATCCCAACCAGGCCGCCACCGTCAATCCGATGAGGACCTCGGTTGCCCTGACGGCAAAGCCGGCCACCGGCAGTTCTCGGATCGAGCCGAAAGCGACTGTGAACGGCAGCACCCACAGCCCGATGGCCGGTCGCACGAGCAGGGCAAGCGCGAACCCGATGCCGGCGAGGCTTGCCACGGCCAGCGGTAGAGGCGCGACTGCCAGCAGAAGGCCGCCCGCAATCAATAGGGCGATGATAGCTAGCTGGGGTAGTGATGATAAGGGGAAAAAGGGAAAAAGGGAAAAAGGAAAAAAAGGGAAGGACAAGAGTGGATGAAATCGGGGGAAGCACAATCCTTTTTTTCTTTTTGCTTTTTCCCTTTTCCACTTTTCTTCCTGCTCTGCCACGTCTCTGCTCAAACAGCGAGTCTTTGCTGGAACCAGGCGATGGTCATTCCCATCCCTTCGTCCAGTCCCACAGTTGGCTCCCATGCCAGCAACTGTCGGGCCTTGGTGATGTCGGGACAACGCCGGCTGGGATCGTCTGGAGGTAGGGGTTTGTAGACAATGCCGGCTGGATTGCCGGTCAGGTCATTGATCTTCTTCGCGAAGTCCAGGATGCTGATCTCACGCGGGTTGCCCAGATTGACTGGCTCATTCTCCCGAACATCAAGAAGTCCGACGATTCCGTCGACAAGATCGTCGATGTAACAGAACGAGCGGGTTTGGGAACCATCACCGTAGACGGTGAGGGGTTCATGTCGTAGGGCCTGTCCCACGAAGTTGGGCACAACCCGGCCATCGTCCAACTGCATCCTCGGACCATAGGTATTATGGGCCAGCACACCGCTTCCCGCCATAAAGTTTTCGGCTCCCGGGACTGAGAAATCGTACACGTAGTCGGTCGCCTCAATCGGCTCTATCGAACGGATCTTAGCCCATACCAGGTCTCCCAGCCGCGTGGCGTTGAGGGTTTGTTCGACTCCCTGATCCCAGTTTAGGATGTTGAAGTCCGAGACCTCACAGACCGTAACTCCCCAGAAGGGGAATTTTCTGTCCCCGTACCGCTCCGAGAAGGTGGTTTCATGTTCGCCAAGAGAGCCAACAATGCCGAAGCGCATTAGGAGATAAATCAGATCTGTGGCCAATCCCTGGCTTGACGTATTAAAGGCAAGTTCTCGCTGCTCAAGGTAATTGGTGTGCGTTCCATCCCCCTGGCGGTAACCTTCAAGGAAGAACTTCAGTCGAGAGAGGGGCAGTTGCATCACCCAGGACGGTATTCGCAACTCGTGGGAATAGCCGGTTACCTGAAAGATTTCTTCAAAGAAGGTATGGAGAACCTTCGAGTGTACATATATCTGGGGGCCATGCCCCGGCGATGGCTTGACCCTACCCACCCGGACATTGAAATGCTCCGTAAGAGTTTGAGCTGCACGCTCCAAAAAGCGCTCATCCGAACACATTGAGATCATATAATTTCCGTGAGCTCTATAGGCCGTACCTTCTGCAAGGTAAAAGCCAAGGAGCCACAGTAGATCATCGCTGACTTTAACTCTATTCGGCACGGAGGTGCCACCTCCCGCGGTATAGGGTCTGAGGCGGCCATCTTCTGGCCACTCAAAGCTCTGATTGGTCTCTAGTGCTGCGATCACATATAGGGGAAGCAGTCCCTTTTGGCGGTACTTGCGAAACTGGCAACCGACAGTGTTCCACTTGTTTTGGCTACCGTCGAAGCGAGGACTGGCCATGAGTATCTCGTATATCTGGTCCTTGTGCTCAACGAGATAGTCGTCCAGTTGTTGCGAGACGAGAGCAAACTCCCAGAGGTTCTCGTCGCAAGTTGCCTGACTAATCAGGGTTTCACCAAGGTTAACTTCTTTGCCGTCCTTCTCGATCACGGGCAGATAGGCCGGCAAGGCGATGTAATCGTCCTCGGTGAGTTGACGAACAGGGATTGCTTCTGGCAGACCGTCAATCCCGCGACGGAAAATGCTGTGGTCGCCAGTAACTTTCAGCTTGCGACCGTAGCGGGTGGTAATGAGAAATGCATCCTTATCACCTGCCGGGTGCTTGATGAAGGCCGAGGCACGTTTCAGGACCATCCGATGCGTTTTTGGGTCGAAGCATGGCACTTCAACTTGCCGAGGTCTCACGATGGGATCAGACTCTATCTGCCGGCTGTACTCCTCAGCAGTAAGAACGTGAAAATCCGAATCGTTAAAGAAAACGAGTGTTTCGTCGGCCAATACACTGTTAAAGATACGCACAATCCGTGTGTCGATATCGTGGACTCGGTGGTAGGACATGGTCATCGCCTCGGCGTAGCGCTTGGCCTCGTCATACATGGCCCGCGGGCCGATGCAGCTTACATTGCCGCGGTAACTTTCAGGTTGGGGGTGCACTTCAGGGTCACCATAGATCTCCGAGGTAGACGCGAGAACGAAGGTGGCACGGTTGGCTTTGGCCAGGCCGAGGGAATTGTGAGTGCCCAGGCCGCCAACTTTGAGAGTTTGTATCGGAAATTCTGTGTAGCTCTTGGGGCTGGCCGGCGACGCAAAGTGCATCACCACATCAACTGCTCCGTCTACCAAGATGGTATTGGAAACGTCGTGCTGGATAAACTCAAAGCCTGGCTCATCCATGAGGTGCTGAATGTTGACCAGAGTACCCGTGATCAGGTTATCTATGGCTACGACCTCGTGGCCTTTACTGATGAAGCGGTCACACAGATGGGATCCTATGAAGCCGGCCCCACCCGTGATCACGATGCGCATGTTCTTCCTCATTTAGTGACTCTATCCGGCGAGCTGGTGTTGGCAGCAAGGTATGTGTATTGCGTACTGCGTATTTCGTATTCCTCGACATGGCCTCTTCAGTGATTACGCAATGCGCAGTACGCAATACGTAATCGCTTACTACAGCGGATTATACCACACTGCCGATGTCCGGTCTATTCTGCCATTGCTTGAGAGCGCTGCCGGCTTGCCTCGAACAGGATGACGCTGGCCGCGACGGCGGCATTAAGGGATTCGGCGTCGCCGACCATGGGGATGGCGATGCTGCCAGTAGCCAGCCGGCGGGCTTCTGGACCGGCGCCGTGAGCTTCGCTGCCGATGATCAGCGCTGAGGGTTGGGTCCAATCGACATCGTAATAGGCACGCTCGGCCGAGGCGTCGGCAAGCCACACCGACCGACCCGCGGTCAAGCCGGCAATTGTGTCCCACTCGGCTGACATGGACATCGGCAACCGGAAGTGGGCCCCCATGCCGGCGCGGACGACCTTCGGATTGTAGGGGTCGACCGTGCCGGGTGCCAGGATGACCTGGCCGACGCCGGCCGCCTCGGCAGCCCGCAGAAGTGTGCCCAAATTGCCTGGATCCTGCAACCCGTCGACGACCAAGGTCAGGGCGGGATCGGGTGGGGCCGGCTTCTCTGGAAAAGGCACGACAGCGACGACGCCCTGGGGGGTCACTGTGTCAGCGGCAGCCCGCAGAACCTGACGGGTGACCTGGTAGACGTCGCCAGTCAGTCGACGAAGGTCGTCCAGCAAAGCCGATCCGCGTCTGTCAGCGTAGACGTCGTCGGTGTAAAAAACGAAGACGGGTGAAATGCCCGCTTTCACAACCTCTTCTAACAGTCGAATGCCCTCCACCAAAAAGCGCCGCTCCTGATAACGGTAGCGACGCCAGTGCAGGGCACGCGCAAGCTTGACTTTGTTGTTGCTGATGCTCGTGATCACGGTAGAGACCAGGCCTGATCGCCCTGTCCCTACAGCCGGGCGGCTTCCTTGGCCACGGTGACTAACTCGGCAAAGGTATCAGGTTCACGGACGGCAATGTCGGCCAACACTTTTCGGTTCAGGTCAACGCCGGCCTGCTTGAGACCGTTGATAAACCGCCCGTACGACAGGTCGTGTTGGCGGGCTGCGGCATTGATTCGCTGGATCCACAGACGCCGGAAATCCCGCTTCTTGCGCCGGCGATCGCGGTAGGCGTACGCCTGCGACTTTAACAAGGCTTCGTTGGCGCGCCTGAACAGCCGACTACGAGCACCCCATTGACCTTTCGTTGCCTTCAGCACTTTCTTGTGCCGTCGTCGGGTCTGGGGACCCCCCTTAACTCTTGGCATGGAATGTCTCCCCTTACAGGTAGGGTGCCAGGCGCTTTACGCGTTTCTTGGTACCGGACTCTGTAACTTCCAGGTACTCGTCGAAGAGGCGCTTCACGCGCTTTGGCTTCTTGCGGCGCAGGTGGCTCTTGCCGATCTTTGTGCGCATGAGCTTGCCCCTTCCGGTTCGTTTGAACCGTTTGGCAGTCGACTTATGAGTCTTGATCTTTGGCACGATTGATTCTCCCAAGCTACGTAAGTAGGGCGGCTGTATCAGCCGCCCACACTAAGACCGAGCAGCAACCGCCGAACTGCTGTTTTTCTAGTCCGTCTTCGGCCCCAGGACCATCAGCATGGTCCGGCCCTCCATGCCGGCGTGCTGCTCAATCTGCGCAACATCAGACAGCTCGTTAGCGACTTCTTGCAGGATGCCCCGCCCAATCTCTGGATGGGTGATCTCGCGCCCTCGGAAGAGGATGCGCACCTTGACTTTCGCCCCATTCTGCAACCATTCGCGAGCACGTTTGACCTTGAAACCGCGGTGGTAGTCGTCTGTCTTGGGCCTCAGCCGGATCTCTTTGACCTCAACGGTCTTCTGGGATTTCCGCGCTTCCCGCTCTCGTTTCGCCCGTTCGTAGATATACTTCCCATGGTCCATGATCCGACATACGGGCGGATCGGCGCTTGGGGCGACTTCGACCAGGTCGAGCCGTTGCTCGCGAGCGGCGTTCAGGGCTTCACGCAGAGGCACAATGCCTATTTGCTTCCCGTCCCCGCCTATCAAGCGAACTTCCCGAGCCCGAATTTCTTCGTTAACACGGTATTCTGCTTTGTTTATCTCTCCACCTCAGGGCAAAACCAAGACCAAATCCGGACACTCGAAATAGTAACATAATTGATCGATTAAGTCAAATCTCGCTTTTCTTCGATGGCTGTCTGTACCATAGTCAGGAAGTCATCGATGGACATGGCTCCCAGGTCTTCTTCGGAGCGCAGCCGGACGGCGACGGTGCCGGCCTGCTCCTCGCGGTCGCCAACAACGAGCATGTAGGGGATTTTCTGGAGCTGCGCGTCGCGGATCTTGGCGCTGATGCGCTCACTTCTAGCATCGACATCCACACGCACACTGGCTGTCCTCAATCGCTCAGCGACCTGGTTGCAGTATGCGATGTGGCGGTCGGCGACGGGAATCATGGTCACCTGCACTGGTGCCAACCAGACCGGGAACGCCCCCCCGTAGTGCTCGATGAGGACCCCGAAGAAGCGCTCCATAGAACCCAGCAGTGCACGATGTACCATATAAGGCTGATGTTCCTGGCCGTCCTTGCCGACAAAGGTCAGGTCGAACCGCTCTGGCAGGTTGAAGTCGAACTGAATCGTGGTTAATTGCCAGGCGCGTCCCAGGGCGTCCTTCACGTCGATGTCGATTTTCGGACCGTAGAAGGCACCCTCGCCTTCCCTGATCTGGTATGGCAGTCCGCGGCTATCGACGGCTCGCTTCAGGGCCTCCGTCGTGACATCCCACTGGGCTGGATCGCCAACGTGCTTCTCGGGGCGGGTCGAGACGTAAATGTCGAACTGTGTGAAGCCGAAGGCTTCCAGCATGTCCAGGCTGAAGTCCAATACCCGCTTGATCTCGTTTTCGACCTGGGCCGGCGTGCAGAAGATGTGGGCGTCGTCTTGCGTGAACCCGCGCACGCGCAGCAGCCCGTGGAGCACGCCAGAGCGCTCGTAACGATACACCGTGCCCCACTCGGCCAGACGCATCGGTAGGTCCCGGTACGACCGGCGGTCGGTCTTGTAGATCATGATGTGGAAGGGGCAGTTCATGGGCTTCAGATAGTACTCAAGCCCCTCGATGTCCAAAGGCGCGTACATGCTCTCGCGGTAGAAGTCCAGGTGGCCGCTGGTCTCCCACAGCCGGCTGCGCCCGATGTGTGGCGTGTAGACGATGTCGTATCCACCTTCCAGGTGCTGCTGTCGAGCGTAGTCCTCGACGATGGTGCGAATCAGGCCACCCTTTGGGTGCCACAGGATCAGACCACCCCCCACATGAGCCGGCGCGATGCTGAACAGGTCCAGTTGGGTACCCAGCCGGCGGTGGTCCCGCTTCTCGATCTCTTCCAGCTTCGCCAGATATGCGTCCAGTTGGGTCTTGTTCTTCCATGCGGTGCCGTAGATCCGTTGCATCGTTGGATTGTTCTCGTCGCCCCGCCAGTAGGCCGCCGCTGTATGCAGCAGCTTGAAAGCGTTGGGCTTGATGTAGCCGGTGTGTGGTACGTGCGGCCCACGGCACAGGTCGGTGAACTCGTCCTGGGTGTAGATTGAGATGGGCACGGGTTCATCGACGGGCTCGCCGTATTCGTCGACGTTGCCGGCGGCGAGCTCGTCGATGAGCTCCAGCTTGTACGGGTTGTCCCTGAACAGGTCGCGCGCCTCGTCGGCGGTTACCTCCTGTCGCTCGAATGCCCAGCGTCCCTTAACAACCTTCCGCATTCTTTCCTCGATCTTCTCCAGATCGTCCGGTGAGAACGTGCGAGAATTCCTCTCCTCGTCGATGCCCAGATCGAAGTCGTAATAAAAACCGTCGTCGATGGGCGGCCCGATGCCGAGCTTGGCTTCGGGAAAACGCTCCAGCACAGCTTGAGCCATCACATGGGCCGTCGAATGGCGCAGCTTGTACAGGAATTCTTCGTCTTCCTTGCCATTGGCGATGGAGTCTTCCATCTCCGCAACTTCTGGTTCTTTTACAGCCATGTTCACTACCTCATTTCTTCTCTGTCTGATAGAGACGTAGTCACCCGGTGGCCTGGCGATGAATCACCAGGCTGAAAGCCCAAGCCTGCTGAAAGCAGGCTAATCAGTCATATTCAACCCGCGGCTTGCCAAATCAGAAAACCTCTCGTCCGCAATGGGACGAGAGGTCTGTATCCCGTGGTTCCACCCACTTTCGACAACGGATGGCTATGCCGTTGCCCTCTTGCGACTGATAACGGTCGTCAACCGGCCACACCTACTCAGAATTGGTCAGGTTGTCGTTTGGTCGATTGGTCAAGTGGTCAACCAGCTTGTTAGCTAATCGACCACTTGACCAATCGACCATTTGACTACCTGACAACTCCTCTTTTCAGGTAGCAGCTCCCAGGGGGTTTTCCGTAAGGCCATGGCCGGCGGGGCTTTCAGTCGGTGACCCCACCTCCCTGCGACCGGTCCCTCACGTACTCGTCCTGATCATCGCCTTTTGCAAGGCTGTGGGCGGTAGAGGACTTGAACCTCTGACCTCCACGATGTCAACGTGGCGCTCTAGCCATCTGAGCTAACCGCCCCAAACTGACTTTCATTATAACATGGAAGCTTCGATTTGCCAAATCCTGACGACTTCGATCGGGGACCGAGCTGCGGCGGGTCGGTAGACGGCGGTGGCTGAATGATGTATAATTATGGGCAGCCATAGCCGGCCGGCGTGCCATCTGACGAGCGTGGCGGCGAAGAATTGTGGGACTGCGAAGGATTTTGCAGCTCTCAACCGACTAATAATAAGTAAAGGCAAATTGCTGGTCCCCTCTTGGAATATGTCCAATTCAACCGCTGTTGACTCCACATCAACGGGTCGGCAACCTGATGCGGATGAACGTGCCCTGCTGCAACGCATTGCCAGGGGCGACGAGAAGGCCCTGGCGAGGTTCTATGATCGCTACATCGATTCGGTGTATCGCTTTGTGTACCATCAGGTTGGGGGGCATCGACAGGATGCCGAAGACGTCACTCAGGACACGTTCATCGCAGCCCTCAACAGCCTGAAATCATTTCGCGGTGACAGCCGGGTGTACGTCTGGCTGTGTGGGATAGCATGGCGCAAGGCAAGCGACCTCCGGCGGCGGCGTGATCACGCCAATACGCCCCAACCGACAGCCGAGGATGAGTTGCTGGAATTTGGCAGCGCCGCCGATCAGTTGACAGTGGAGGAGATAGCAGAACGTGAAGCAGTTCGCCGTCGGGTCTGGCGGGCGCTTCAGGCGCTGCCGAAACATTACGGACAGGTATTGAGGCTAAAGTACCTGGAGGGGTTCAAAGTTTCCGAAATAGCGCTGATTATGGGCAAGACCGAAAAAGCGGTGGAATCGCTGTTGACACGTGCCCGCGATGCGTTCAGAGCCCAGTTGGATGATAAGATAACGTCCAGTGAGTAAACCTGTGGGGGAGATTGACAATAACACACAGCAGTACCTGAAGGAGGTGTACGGGCGGCCCAGGCCGTCTCCGGAATTCAGGCAACGGCTGTTTCAGGAACTGACGAGGGAACTGCAGGCTCGACAGCAGCCTGTCGGCTGGCTGCAGCGAGTCACTGCGCAGTTGGTAGGCCCGGCTGCCTCGGGGTGGCGGCCGGCCATCAGCGTGATCGTCGCTCTCGCAATTTTGGTGTTGGTGATGGGAACCGCGGTGCTGGCGGTGCGACGACCTTTGGATCGCATCTTCCAGCGGGAGAGGGGTTCGCAAGAGCAGACGCCGACTGTGGTTGGTACACCAACGACAGAGCCGCTGGCATCACCCGTGTCTGCAGTCGAGCCGCTGGCGGACAGACCATCGCCGACCCTGGCGGCGACGCCAGCGGAGCCAGGGCGGCCGGCGATCATACCGACACTGACTGCAGCGTCACCATCAGCGCCGACGGCGACGAGTTCACCGACTTCAACGTCAACATCAGTACCGACGGCCATCGCGTCGCCGACTGCCACGTCAACGGTGCCGTCCGTGCAAGTTACGAACACTCCGACGCCAACGCAAACTGAGGTGACGAGCGCGCCGTCACCAACGCCTGCCTCGTGCGCGGGTCGTGTCGCCGGAGTTGCGTGGGTGGATGCCAACGGGAATGGCGGGCGAGACCAAGGTGATCCACCTCTAGGTGGTGTTACTGTAACCTTGAAGGACGCAGCAGGCCAGCACGTTGGCACGATGACCACCGGTGGCGGGGGGTACGCATTCGACAATCTATCGACAGGCTTCTACACTCTACACGCAACGACGCCAGCTGGCTATCGGGCCAGCACGCCGCAGGACTGGGGTATTGTTATCACCTGTGCCACAATTCCGATAGATTTTGGCTATCAGCCTGAGCAGTAGTTTCAAAACGCAACCTACCGCGGATACCCGCTTTCTGGTGGTTGCAACCTACATCCGCTGACGTGTGGAGCCGGCTCGATCACTTGGAGCCGGCTCCGTGGATTGCCGGTAGATGGGTTGCTTGCAGGTCTTTGGTCTTAGAGCTTGCAAGGGCGGACAGCCAATGAGATCGTTGTGCTTGACGTGAGGGTTCAGTTGTGACCAGCAATTTGATGTCGAACAAGTTGCCGGGCTACATGATGCGGTCTAAGGAGTTTCCTGACTCGCGGCACATCGAATTCGGTATCATTACTGTCGATGCGAACGGACGAATTTCTGGCATCAACCCGGCGGTGAGCGAGGTGCTCTGCATGGAGGCAGGTGCCTTCGCGCACCGGTCGCTTCCTGAACTTATGATGCGCGTATTCGCCGAGTCGGACGTGAGACGCACCATGGAAGCCATCCGGCAAGCCCTCGCGGATGGGCAGGTCAGTACCTTCGAGCTTCAGTTGTCGCGAGGCGAGAGGCCGGCGGCCTTTGTGAATATGCACGTTTCGCCGATGCACGGTCACAATGCTACCTCTCCCAGCGTAGTGCTCACCCTGCAGGATATCACGCCGTACAAACAGGTGGGATTGACTGGGCTGGCTCACGAGAATGCACGTCGATACACGGAGGCGCTGGAATTTGCCGCCCGGCTGGAGCAGCAAAAGGAGAACTATCGCCAGCAGTCCATTCACGATGGCCTGACCGGCCTATATAACTACGCGCATTTTAATGTGCTGCTGGCTGATGAGATAGCGCGTGTCCAGCGGTATGGGCATCCGCTGGCTCTCATGATGATCGACATTGACGATTTCAAGGTCTACAACGATGTCTATGGGCACCCCGCCGGCAATTTGGTGCTGCAGGATTTGGCCACCATTTTCCTGTATTCATGCCGTCAGACTGACCGGGTTGCTCGATACGGGGGGGAAGAGTTTGCCGTGATCTTGCCCGAGACCGATGCTCAGGATGCGTTGGCCGCGGCCAAGCGACTGCACCGTGCTGTGCGACAGGGATCAGGGGTCGAGCTGGGGTTCCGCCGGCCTATTACGGTGAGTATTGGCGTGGCCGTGTATCCACCTGACAACCCTCAAGAGCTCGTTCTACGGGCGGATGAGAGGCTGTATCGGGCCAAAGCGGCAGGGAAGAACCGCGTGTGCGGGTTGGAGGAGACTTTGCCAACCAGCTGACGCATCCTTTGAGTGTTACGTAAAAAAACAAACGGAACTCCAGAGGGGGGTTCTGGAGTTCCGTCAGACCATAACTGACTTGCTGGAGAGCAGGACCCCGGGCTTCCCTGCCCAGTAGACCCAGGGTCTCTGCTTCCGCGAATATGCAAGTACGTGTTAATCTGTCTAAAAGTTAGTCGCATAAGCGGTCTGTGATCCTTCGCCCTTGCCGAGCAGTTGGCCCAAAGTTTAAGGAAATCATCGTCGCAGCTCCTTGCCATGTCGCTGTCGGTGTGGTACTAATGAGGGTCGGTCCCCTACCGGGTAGCTCGAACGCAGAGCCCTCAACAGTGCGGCGAGCAGGGCCACCCTACGTGAGGGGGGACGTAGGACGTGATCCTTCTCTATATCGGATGCGCCTGGACGTTTGGCATCCTGCTGGCGGCGAGGTTTGACCCCTCGCTGTCGGTTTTGGGTGCCCTTGTGCCAGTGCCGGCCGCCGGCCTCGTCCGCCGCCGACATCACCCCCAGCATCGCCTTCTGGCCGCCTGCGCGATAGTCGCCCTGCTCGGGGCGGCTCGCTACGTCGTTGCGATTCCCCACTTCGACGCACACCACGTCGCCAGGTACACGGACACGCCAGACGTCGTCCTGGAAGGCGTCGTGGCCAGCGAGCCCGACGTCCGCGATCGCTCGACGAACCTGCGGGTGGCGGCGCGCCGGCTGCAGATCGACGGCGCCTGGCGCGATGTCGAGGGGACTGTTCTGGTGCAGGCCGGCCGCTACCCCGCACGCCAGCACGGTGATGTACTGCGCGCCGCCGGCGACCTGGAGACGCCGCCGGTGTTTGAGGACTTCTCCTACCGGGACTACCTGGCCCGCCAGGGCGTCTACACGATGATGCGCCGGCCTCGCATCGAGCAAATTGGGCAAGGGGAGGGCAGTCCACTCCTCGCGGGCATCTATGCCCTGAAAGCTCGCGCCAAGACGGTCATCGCAGCCATCTTTCCGGAGCCAGAAGCCTCGCTGCTGGCCGGCATCCTGCTGGGCTACGAACGCGGCATCCCGAAAGACGTGGCCGAAGCCTTTTCCCGAACCAACACCACACATATCATTGCGATCTCCGGTTTCAACATCACGATTCTCGCCGGCATCTTTGCGGCCATTGCTGGTCGGCTCCTGGGCCGCCGGCGGGCCACGCCGGCCGTGATCGCCGGCATCGTCCTGTACACCATCCTGGTCGGTGCGAATGCGGCCGTGGTGCGGGCGGCGCTGATGGGAATCCTTTACGTGATCGCGGTTCACTATGGCCGGCAGAGCGACGCGGTGACCTCCTTGGTGGCGGCGGTGGTGGTGATGACACTCATCAACCCCTTCACCCTGTGGCACGTGGGCTTTCAGCTCTCATTCGCTGCCACCCTGGGCCTGATTCTCATCGTGCCCCCGTTGACAGAAGCGTTCGAGGGTGGGCTGGGCCGTTTCATCGAGCGGGACCGAGCGCGGACCACCGTCCAGTTGTTGAATGAGGCGCTCATCGTGACGCTGGCGGCGCAGGTCGCAACGCTCCCCATCATGGTCTATTACTTTCACAAGGTATCGGCCGTGGGATTGCTTGCGAATTTCGCCATTTTGCCGGCACAGCCGGCGGTGATGATTCTCGGCGGCATCGCAACGCTGGCTGGTCTGGTTGTGCTGCCGCTGGGTCAGGTCCTGGCTTGGGTGGCGCTTCCTTTTCCGCTGTACACAATCCGGGTGGTGGAACAGATGGCCCGACTTCCGTATGCGTCGGTGGATCTTGGGCGCGTGAGCCTGAGCTGGGTCTGGGGCTACTATGCACTTCTGGCCGGCGTCGTCTATGTTGTCCATCAGAACTCCGAAGGGCGACGGGCACTGTGGCGTGCTGTCACGGACAAGCTGTCCACCAAGGCGGCGCTGGCCGGCCTGTCGCTGGTAGCCATCGTGGCGTGGATGGGGGCTGCCGCGGCCCCCGATGGCCGGCTGCACGTGGTGTTCCTCGACGTTGGCCAGGGCGATGGCATTTTCATAACGACCCCTGGCGGGCACCAGGCTATCATCGACGGTGGACCCAGCCCGGCCGCCATGGCCGACGCCGTGGGCCGGCGGATGCCCTTCTGGGATCGGTCCATCGATCTGGTCATCATGACTCACGCGAATGAAGACCACGTGGGTGGACTGATTCCAGTTCTGGAGCGCTATCGCGTGGATCACGCCGTCGAACCTGGTTATGCCCAATCCACGGCGCCGTACTTCCGGTGGCGGGATTTGCTGCGCGAGAAGAAAATCGACACGCACTTTGCGCGCGTTGACATGTGGATCGACCTGGGAGAGGGCGTGTGGATGGAGGTGTTGAATCCGCCCCAGTCACTGCTGCAGGGCACCGAAGCCGACGATAACAACAACAGCGTGGTGGTGCGACTAACATACGGCGAGGTCGCGTTTCTCCTCACCGGCGACATCGAGGCCGAGGTTGAAGGCCGGCTGGCGGCCCGGAGTCGCGTAGATGCCCAGGTGCTGAAGCTGGCCCACCACGGCAGCGACTCCTCGACGACACCGGAGCTCCTGGCGGCGGTTCAACCCTGGGTAGCCGTCATCTCCGTCGGGGCTGACAACCGCTTTGGTCACCCCAGCGACGAGGTGTTGGCGCGCGTGGCGCAGGAGGGAATCCCAATCTATCGCACCGACGAACACGGCGACGTAGAGTTCATCAGCGATGGCCGGCGGCTGTGGGTCCGCACGGAGCGCAAGCCGGCCGACTGATACAGCAAGCGCGTCAAAACGCACTATTTCTTTGCCCCCTGTCCCGGCCCAGAGTATAATTAGGTTATCTGATCTATAGGTCGATTGACCTAATCCCTCGACAGGCTCAAGCCTGTACTGAGCGAAGCCGAAGTGACAAGCTTATGGGGCTTTCACGATGCGCTATTTTTATCCTCAAGAGCAACAGGAACTCTTCACCAACCGCCAGATGGAGCTGGCAGAACTGGCTCATTATCGGGGCACGCTGCTGCGTGGGCAGCCGGAGCACGCAGCTCTCTTTGGCCCGCGGCGGATCGGTAAGACGTTGCTGCTCAAAGAGTTCCTGCGCCGGACGCTGGAGCAGCAGATCGCCGTGGCACCCGTCTATATGGACTTCACCTTTCTGTGCAGTTCGCCTGAGCAGTTTGCCGCAGGTTACGTTGGCCACATCTGCTATTGGCTAGTGGCACAAGGTGGGGAGAGCCCAGAGCCGTATCTGACCCCAACGGAGTTGCCCAACCAATTGCTCCTGGCCGGTAAGCGGGACCTTTACGACGCCATCCAGCCGATCATGCGCCTGCTGGAGCGGACCCAGGTTGACCGCCAGGCGCTGTTGCGCCAGACCTTCCGCTTCCCCCAAACCGTGCGGGAGCAGCGAGGCGTTCCCCTGCTGCTGATCCTCGATGAGTTTCAAGAGGTCCGGACCCTGGAGAATTTCACCGGGGCCCGGAATGCGTTGGCCCTCTTCCGGGCGGCTCTCCAGTCACAAGAGAGCATTCTCTACCTGCTGGCTGGCTCCGCCGTCACCGTATTGACCCGGATCCTCTCGGACCCGACTGCTCCGCTCTTCGCCCAGTTTGCCAAATTATCTCTGGGACCTTTCTCCCGGGAAGAAACCGTCCGGTTGGTGACCAAGCTTCTGCCCGAGGCGACGGATCCGCAGATCGCTTACACGATCCACCATCTGACCAGAGGCTATCCTTTCTACGTCCAGGCCCTTTGCCGCCGGACGGCCACGCGGGTGGAAGCGCTGGGGATGCCCCTCTCGCCGGAGACGGTCAAGGAGGCCTTCGTGGTGGAGACCCTCTCCACCAGTGGCCGCATCTACGACTTCTGCCGCTACATCTACGATCTCTCTCTTCAACAGGCCACAGGCTACGGTTCCCTCAAGGCGGTACTGCAAGTCCTGGCAGCCGAGGAGGGGCTGACGGCCGCCGACGTGGGTCGCCAGTTGCGGGTGACGCCAGCCACGGCCAGCGACTACCTGCGCTGGTTGCGCGAGGTGAACCTGGTGTCGTTGCAAGAAGGGCGCTACTACTTCCGGGATCAGGTCCTGCGCTTCTGGGTGGCTCACGCCACCCAAGGCGTTGAAGTGAGTGCCCGGGCCACCGGGGTGGACATCGCCGACCTGATCGTCAAACTGGATGCCCGATTCCAGGCGGCTGCCCGCGAGCTGGGGGTTTCCCAGGAGGCCCGGGTGCGTGAGCTCCTGCGCCGGTTTGCCAGCCAGGAGATAGAAGGTCGGCTGCTGGGGCTGTTGGAAGGGATAATCCAGCTTCCCCAGGTGCTCAGCGTCGATACCTACCGTTCGCCCGACGGTCAGGTGGAACTGGACGCTGTGGCCCGGACGGCAACGGGAGGAACCTGGGTTGTCGAGGTCAAATGGGGGGGACGGCAGGTGAGTCAGCGGGAACTGGAACGGCTGCAAGTCAATACTTCGGCTGGGCTCAGTGCAAGCGTGGAGGCCACTCAACTGCTGCAAGAGCCGGTGACACTGTGGTATATCTCCCGATCCGGTTTCAGCCAGGGAGCCCGGGACTACGCCCGTGACCACGGCATCTTACTCACGGATCGTGCAGGCTTTGAGACGCTGGAGCGGGTGGTGAGTCAATGACCATATTTGACCGTCGATCAGGCTATCGACTTTGTGCACTGGCTGGCTGGCAAGCACTTCCGGGATCAAGAGATGTCCAGGTCCACGTGGCGCACCTATTGCAAAACGAGAAAGGCCGGCTGGGACCACCCGCAATCCCAGCCGGCCCACTTGGAGGCCGGTCAGTGCCCGAGCTCATGCCAACCGACCGTCCTCAGGAGGAGAGTACCGGAGTCACGCACAAACTGCTCGGGGCAATACTATACCACAACACAGCCGACATATTGCGCTAGTTGTATGAAAAAAGCGTGAAAAGCACTGCTTGACAAAGTCCCTATCTTCAACGATTTGCCTCAGTAGGTGAGCCGCGTTTACCTTATGGGCCAGCGAGATTGGCCCTGACGGCTAATCGCGGTAACTCACCTTCAGTTGCTTGTTCTTGTCGCACGCCACGCGTAAACTGCCGATTTCCCCGAGCTTGACATAATTGCCATATTTGCGGTTCTTGTGCCTCACCCGCATTTCTGCGCTATTAATCTACAGTCTCGACAGTTGACAGAACCTGCCTTTTTGAGTATGATATGGCCGGCTGTTATGCCACCCGTGAGGCGGTGGCTGTGCCGGCAAAGAGGGGCCTGCGACTCGGGAGCCACACTGGCTCATCGAGGACTTATTCTTCAGGAGGGGGCTATTTGACATGTGACGCCAGCGTCTGGACGTCTTTCGTCCGTGCGCTGGCGTTTTGTGTTTTGGCGGGATGAGGGTTGATTGACCGAGGAGTGAGGTGTGGGACACTACAACGGATTGGGAAATCAACGGATGAGTGGCCGGCATCTCATTCCAAATCCGTTCCTTTCCCAATTCGTTGTAGTGCGGCGGGGGGGAAGCATGTTCCCCAGCCAGCCGGCCCAGAGTTCCGCAAACAGCGCTCCACTCTGGGCTACGAATTTCGCCGCTCTGCGAGCTCTTTCGCCGTCGCCGCAAGGGTGGCGAAACAGGTAGCCGTGAGCGCCGTCCCGAGCGATGTCCTGGGCTTGTCCTGAGCTCGTCGAAGGGTTATCGAAGGGTTCAACGAGGGATGGGGGCCGGCGCTGTGTGCCGGCTGGAACTCGCGGCGGGGCTG
>JBHIAO010000049.1:0-20407 GCA_046758565.1 Anaerolineae bacterium | reverse complement strand
AGTCCTGTGGACCGGGATGGCGGTCGAGGTATTGACGTGTATCGCCACGTACCACTTCAGTCAGAATGCCCGTGCGAATCATTTTATGATACTGATCCACACTTAAGCGCCAGATGAGATCGGAAGGTACGGCCGCGGGCCTCCCGATAGCGGGCGGGACCGGGCGAGTGATAACAGACACAGGGTCGCTCCTTTCGTGCCACCAGTCTGAACTCAATTGCCTGCCACGACGCGCAGCGAGACGAGTAGAACCACGAGAAGACATCCCTCAATCGCTGCTCGTCAGTCAAACATTATGCTGTTAGATTATACTTCTCACTCGCTATATCGGTCAAACCATTGCGGCAATTTTTGCTGTATGCGGGTCCAAATAAGACCGACTTCCTCGACGCGTAGAAGTGTTCCCAGGAGGGCGTAGGTTGCCAGCCCGATAGCTGTTGCCGAACCAACGACGAGCAACTGACCCGGGATGCCGGCCACCTTGATCATCGATGGCAGCCGGCCGGCGGACACCCACACAACACCCCCCATCACCAACGCTGCCAGGCCGGTCTTCGCAGCAGTCTCCACCAGTCCACTCCCGCGCACGCCGTCGACCCGGCGATGCAGAAGGACCAGCATGATGACAGCGTGGCTGGTGAGTTGGACTGAGTTGGCCACGACCAGGCCCAGGAACCCCATGCCGGCCACGAAAGCCAGCGTCGGCGCAACAGCCAGGTATATCAGGACGGCGACGACGCCGACCAGGGCTGGTGTCAGCGTGTCTTTTCGAGCGTAGAACGCGAAGATCAACGGCCAGTCGATAGCGGCACCCGGCAGCCCGAACAAATACAGCCGCAGGGCCCGACTCGTCTGCAGCGTGTCAAAAGGGACGAACTCTCCATGCTCGAACAGCAACTGGATGACCGGCTCTGCCAGCACGAATATGCCGACGGTCGCGGGGATGATCAGGACCAGGATCATGCGTAATCCGCTGGCAAGGATCTGCCGGAAACCATCCAGATCGCCGGCCACGTGCCGTTGGGAGAGAGACGGCAGGGCTGCCAGCGAGATTGCGACAGACACCAGGCCTAGAGGGGCTTGAATTAGAGTCGTGGCGTAGCGCATCCAGGCGATGCTGCCGGCGCCCGTTCGGGAAGCCAGGTTGCGGTCGATGATCACGCCGATGTTGCTGATGACCAATCCCAGCAGAATGGGCACATAGAGTCGGCTGATACGCCGCAGTCCCGGGTGTGAGAGATCGATCTTGAAGCGCAGATGCGCCCGCGGAAGGTCCGGCAACTGGATGGCCAGTTGCACGCCGGCTCCAGCTAGAACGCCTAGCGCCAGACTGTAGATGCCGACGGGTGCTGCCAGAAGCGCACCGACCGTGATCACGGTGGCGTTGAAGGCTGCGGCACCAAAAGCCGGATATCGAAACCGCTTGAGGCTGTACAGCAGGCCGGTTGATGCACCAGACAATCCAAAGAACAGCAGGGCCGGCACCATGATGCGGATCATTTGGGTCGCGGCCGCCAGGGTGTCGGGGCTGAAGCCGCTTCCCATAGCCAGGGCAACCCAATGCGCGCCGAGCTCGATCGCCAGCACGAAGATGGCCATGATGGATGCGACCAGGCTGAAAACGATGCTGGCCAGTCGCCACAGTTCGGGCCGGCGTTCGGGCGCAGCGTAGTCGCTGAAGACCGGCACCAACGCTGAGCTCAGCAGTCCACCGATCAGCAGATCGTAGATCAGGGTGGGGACCTGGGAGGCGACAACGAAGGCATCGACTAGTGGGCCAGCGCCGAACAGGTACGCGATGACTTGCTCCCGTACCAGGCCCAACACACGGCTCGCGATGTTGCCGGCTGAGATGATGGCGGCCGATCTCGCGATGCCCGGGCCGGCGTCCGGCTGCACTTCCGCCGGCGCTGTCTCAGGCAACACAACGTCAGTAGTATCCAATCCCCAATCTCCAATGGCTGCTCTGACAATATATCGGTATCTCCTTTCGTTACCAGCGCTGCATTCATAGCACAGACGTATGACGCTGTCAAACAACAAGAATTTAATTGACATCTTAATCCGCGCGGTGGTTGATGCTTCGAGATTGATTCTCAGGCCCTTTGACATTTCACGCCCTCTGATTTAGAATCCACTCACGAAACAACCTCCTGCCCACCAACGAACGCCGTCGTCGCTCAGGCGACTCCACCTTCTCTAACCCCTAGACCAGGGACTGAACCGAAAACTCACCCCCATCTCCGCGCCGGCTGAGATGGTGTCACTAAACGTTACCCCGCCGTGGAGCCATAGCGGCGTCACCGTCACGGAGCCAGCTGGCCGGCTTCAGGACGATGTTGCCGGCTAAGATGATCGCCGCCGACCGCGCGATATTCGGGCCGGCGTCCGGCTGCACCTCCACCGGCGCTGGCTCAACTGAGACGAAGTAGGGACCCCCCTGCTCCCGAGCTCCTCTGCTCCCCTGCTCAGCTACCGGCGGAGCAGGGGCAAGTACGTGTCGGGGACGGAAGTCGGTTGTGGGGCTGTGGGCGTAGCTGTGGGCTCGGGCATGGCCGTTGCAGTGGGAGTTGGTGCGGGAGTCGGTGTTGGCTGGGCCTGCACGCTGGTGACAATGCCGGCATAGGCTGTAGCTGCGTCGCCGGGGGCGCCTGGCGCCGTGTCGAGCACGGCAACCGCGACGCTCGCGCCGGGCTGCGTGCTGAGGAATTGCAGGACTGCACTGCCATGCCAGCCGGCTGGCAGGTCCGAGACGTCGGCCAGATCGATCATGCGCATGGCGCGGGGTCCGAGGGGCGTCTCCGGCTGGTAGGTGGTTAGCGATCCATCCGGGTCGTAGAAAGCCAGGCTGACGAAGCCGTCGCCGGCCTCACTCTGGTTAACGACGGCAATTCGCGACGTGTACGTCAGGCTGGGGGTGGCGGTCACCGGATGATAGGCTCGCGTGAGCCATGGAAGTGCGAGGTCCGGCGTCGACAGGGTACCTGTGATCCGGTTGGGCGCGTGGTACGCGGCACCGCCGCCGGCATGCAGCAGATCAATGTCAGCGGCGAGGGGTGGAACTTCGGACTGCTCGGGGTCCAGGCCCAAGGAGCGAAGGGCGACGGTGCCTGTGAAGGGCGATGCAAGCTCTGTCACCGTTCCCGTGTCGATTGAAACGCTGCCCCCAAGACAGACAAAACTCTCGCTCTCTAACGTGGGTGTGATCTCCGAGGTCCGATAGGTCATTTCTACCAATGCAGGGAAGCGGGCGCTGACATTCTGGTTCCGCAGTGTCGCATTCCAGCCACTGTTGTCTTGGAGGATCAAGGGGGCATCGATGGTTTGGTGGCCGGCCCCTCGTCCGGTGGCGTGGGTCGAAAGCAGTGTTCCATCATCGAGCCAGCGGTCCACCATGACGGCCAGCGGTTGGGGTGATCGTATCCACACGCTGCCACTGAAATCGTCTGCGAATTCGTTGGCCATGTTGACTCGCAGTGAGTGTCCAGGTGGAATGGCAGGCAAGGTCCCTTGCATTGGCAGACAGCGTGGCCCAGAGAGGAGCTTCAGCTCGATCTCGCCGGTGCATTGCAGGCTGATGTTCTGGAGGTAGAGGGTTGTCTGGCTTGTGTCTGAGGTTTCGACCCACGGGATGACTGTGACGTACGCTTCCTGATCGGCGTCCCAAAAGCCGGCCACAGCTGGCGCGATTCCGACGTAGGTGCTGCTCGCGATTTGCGGTGCTTCGCCGTTGTCCACCCACGTCCGTCTCACCAGCATGGCCAGTGGTTCGCCGGCGATGCTGCCACAGCCAGCTTCTTCCGGTTGTGCCGAGTGTACGATGGCTGAACGTACCGCAGCAAGCGTCGGATCATTGCCGATGTCGAAGGTATGTACGGCGCCGGCTGGAATCGGACCGATGCAGTGCACGGCCATCGGCTCGCGGGTAGCAGGACACTCGGTGTCGGCGGCACTGAAAAACTCGATCCGCGCCGAGGTCGCCACCTGGCCCGTGTTCTGAATTTGCAGCGTGGTCTGCCAGCCATCACCCAGGTCGATGGCCGGCACGGCCAGGGTGTAGTCCGCACTGGCGGTGTAAGTGGCGTCTTCGATTGCAGTCCGTAGGTCGACCTTGCTAGCCGACCAGGATGAGGCGGTTAGCAAAACCGCCCTACGAGTGTACGTGGCGTCTGCGGCTGGCGTGATCAGTAGCAGGTGCCGGCTCAGGGCCAGCAGGGCAAGGGTGACAGCCAAAGCAGCGAAGATGGCGACGGGACGGCGCATGCAGAAGCTCCTCTCCGATAGGTGGGGTGTGTCTGCCTGTAAATACGTAGTGCAGCCAACACTGTTACGATTTGCTGAGCGTCTTTTGCATAAAGATGGGATGTGGTACAATTCTAGCGGAGCATGTTGCGCGGAAGACGTTACACTTCCTAGACCCCGTATGAGCCATGACTGAAGCTACCGCTGCAAGCAACGAAGACCTCCAAGGGAGTCGATCACCGTGTCCTCCGCTACCTCTTCCTCCGCCGTTGATGGGCTCGGACGAAGGGTCCTTCGCTCACTATACAGTCTCGGAGCGGCTGCCGGCCATCGTAGAGCGGGTCATTACCGAGAACGATTTCCGCCCGCCCATCGTTGAGAACCTCCAGGCACTGGCCGACGAGCTTCCCGTGGGACTCGTGCGGCTCCTGAAAGACGACGACGGGCCAGACATGGCGGCGTGGGCCGGCTACCTGGAGCCGTACCTGGGACAGCGCTGGCTGGACCTTCCGTGGTACTTTGCCGAAGCGTACTTCTACCGGCGCATCCTCGAAGCGACAGAGTACTTCTCACCAGGGCCATCTAATGGAGTCGATCCCTTTGAAACAGAAAAGCACGCGGGACTCGAGTCGGCTATGGGTTCCATCCGTGCTTTGGCCGCCAGGGCCAACGATCTGGTGCGTCAAAGTGGCCGCGCGAATCGGGCCGGCCTGATCACGCTGACTTATTTCGCACTGTGGGGGAACCGCGTGGACTTGAGCCTCTGGCCGGCAGGTTCGCAGGGCGACGATCGGAGTCGCGTGGAATTGCACCGTGAGCAGGAGAAAATCCTGGTTGATGACACGCCGGTCTTGGCGGACAAAGTGACCCGCCTCCGCGGCGCTCGCATCGACTTCATCGCAGACAACGCCGGCTTCGAACTCGTGTGTGATCTGTGCCTGGCGGACTTTCTCCTGTCGTGTGGAGCTGCCGGCACCGTCCATCTGCATTTGAAAGCGCATCCGACCTTTGTGTCCGACACAATGATGAAGGACGTGGAGTATACTCTCAAGACCCTGGCAGACGACCAGGATCTGGAGGTCCGTGCATTGGCTGCCAGGCTGCAGGGCTACGTCAATGCGGACCGCTTGCAGCTTCGCGAGCGCATGTTCTGGACGGCCCCCCTGGCCTTCTGGGAGGTGCCCGACGCCATGCGTGAGGACCTGAGAGAGGCAGCCCTGATCTTTGTGAAGGGCGATGCCAACTACCGCCGGCTGTTGGGCGACCGTCACTGGCCGTTTACCACCCGCCTGGCAGACATTGTGTGTTATTTCCCGGTGCCGCTGGCTGCGCTGCGCACGCTCAAGTCAGAGCTGGCCGCCGGCCTCCAGCCGGGCCAGCCGGAGGAAGTAGCCCGCGAAGACCCCAACTGGTTGACCAACGGCCGGTGGGGCGTGATTCAGCTCGTTCCGTGACAAGGCGACAAGGAGAGGGGGAGACAAGGAGCACGGTGGATCCTCGCTTTGTCCCCTTGTCACCCCTTCTCCCCTTCTCTTGCTCCCTGACTCCTCTGCCCCTTCTGTCCCCTTTGGCTCATCTGGATCCTCGGCCCCCTCTGGCTCCTCCAGTCTCCTCTCGCACCACGTGCCACATGAAACGCGGAATATCCAACTGCCGGCGCCACCGCCAGGGTTCCTGAATCAGCCGGTGGAGCCATTCGAACCCCAGGTGTCGGATCCAGGGCGGTGCTCGCCTGGTCACGCCCGCCAGGAAGTCGAAGACACCGCCCACGCCCATGGCGACGGGCACCTCCAGCCGATCCAGGTTGCGCGCGATCCACAAATCCTGCTGCGGCGCGCCGTAGGCCACGAACAGAATGTCTGGAGCTGCGATGCGAATCATCTCCACGATGTCATCTTCTTCCTCGACGGCCGGCGAGCCGGCGTGCGTGCCGACAATCATCACACCGGGTGCCAGGTGAACCAGTCGCGCCGCCGCTTTCTCTGCGACGCCGGGGGCTGCGCCCAGCAGAAAGGTCCGATGCCCCAGGCGGGCAGCCTGCCGGGCGATGAGGGGCACCAGGTCGGAGCCGGCCACCCGCTCCTGAAGCGGCGTGCCCAGCCGGCGCGCGGCCCACAGTAGCCCAACGCCATCGGGAATCCGCAGGTCGGCCCGATTGATCACATCGCGAAACACGGGCAACCGCTGGGCGGTCATCACGAACTCGGGATTGACGGTGACGATCTGGTGCGGCCATCCCTCTTCTACGAAGCTGGAGATGTGCCGCAATGCCTGCTCCGTTGTCACGTTGTCAATCTCCACGCCCAGGATCTGAACAGTGTATTGCGTATTGCCTACTGCGTATTTTGAGTTCACTGCTGTGCCTGTTCAGACCTCCGAGGTTTTGGCTGAGAGTTTGGCTGTGTTGGCTAATCAACGAGTTCTTGAACACCAAGGGTGTGATCATTGATACGGAAACCTCGGAGGTCTATGGTTTGAGACCACATTCTCCAGGACGGTCAGCGTCTGCTGGGCGGCTCGCTGCCAGGTGAAGTGGCGGGCACGCTCCAGACCTCGCCGGCGTAGATCGGCTCGGAGGTCGTCGTCGGTCAGGATGTGCTCCAGTGCGTGTGCCATGGCGCCGGTGTCGTGTGGATCGATCAGCAGCGCGGCGTCGCCGGCCACTTCTGGCAGCGATGAGACGTTCGAGGCCACCACTGGGGTTCCGCAAGCCATGGCTTCGAGCACCGGGAAGCCGAACCCCTCGTACAGGCTGGGCATCACCAGAGCGCGAGCGCCCGAGATGAGGGCCGGCAAATCTGACTGCTCCACATGCCCAATCAGCCGCACCTGGTCGCCCATGGCTGTTACACGGGCCACCAGATCCTGGGCCAGCCAGCCGGGTTTGCCGGCCAGAACCAAGTCCAATTTCGAATTTCGAATTTCGGATTTCGAATTGTGAAGGCGTTCGAAGGCGTCTAGCAGGCGGCCGATGTTTTTTCGGGGTTGGAGGGTGCCGAGGTGGATGACATAATCTGAATCGATCCCGTAGCGAGATCGGACGGCGGCCAGTTGAGCGGGATCGTCGATGGGCTGAAATGCGGGGTCGAGGCCGGGGTAGACGACGGTTATGCGATTGGAATCAGCGCCGTAGTGCCAGATCAGATCCTGACGAGTCACTTCGGAGTCGGCCAAAAGATGGGCGGCCACGCGGGTGTGCCGGCGCGTGGTCCAGTCCAGATACCAACGATCAAACCGCCGATGCGCCTCGGGATAGGCCAGGTAGCCGAGGTCGTGCACGGTGACGACGCCTGGCACCGGGCAGACCAGGGGCAGTACGTGGCTGGGCACGAACAGGACATCGGGTCTGTGGCGTGCCAGTTCCCCAGACAGCCTAACGTGCGTCCACAGCCGAGGCCAGGGGATAACGCTTTGGCTGCACTGTGGTGTTCTGGGGAAAAGACCACCATGTGGTGGCGCATTGAAGTAGAGGCGAAAGTGGTGCGTGCTGCCCTGTGTGATCATGGCCCGGATGAGGTGCAGAGTGTAGTTCTCTGTGCCGGTGCGGTCTGCAATCACCGTCCGGCTCGCGTCGATACCGATGAGCATAGCGGAAGTATTGCGTGCTGCGTAGTGCATAAAACGCGAAGTTCTCACGTTTCACGCATCACGTTTCACGTCCTGGACCTCACGACCTATTGTCCGCGCAAGCGTTTCCCGGTCAATCGGACCCACTCGGCGTACCATCGGCGGCTCCGTTGTCAGATCGAGCAGCGTGGACGGGACGCCGCCGGGACATGCGCCACCATCCAGGATGAGCTCGATGCGCCCGCCCAGGTCGCGCAGAACATCGCCGGCTGTGATGGGATCGGGGCTGCCGGAGATGTTGGCGCTGGTGGTGGCGAGGGGCGCGCCGGCGGCATTGATGACGGCGAGGGCGACGGGGTGGTCTGGCATGCGGACGGCCACGGTGTCGCCGCCGGCCGTCAGGATCGCCGGCAGGTCGACGGCGCGGGGCACGATTAGGGTCAGGGCGCCGGGCCAGAATCTGTTAGCGAGCTGCCAGGCGCCTTCCGGAATACGCCGGGCCACGCGGCGAAGGTCGCCGGCGTCGGCCACCAGCAGGGCGATCGGCTTGGTGTACGGTCGCTCCTTGACTTTGTAGAGCCGCTCGATGGCGTCGGCGAGGAAGCCGTGCGCTGCCACACCGTACACCGTATCTGTGGGGAAAGCCACCAGGCCACCCGTTTCCAGAATATCCGCGGCAAGCTGGAGGTTGTCGGCTGTGCCGGCCGACGCTACCTTTGTTTCAGTGAACACCGGGGTTGCCAGGACCACAGCTGAGCTATGTAGACGAGGGCTAACGCACCGAGGGAGATCTGAACCAGAGGGGAGTCGAATATCAACTCGATAGTTGCAAGGGACACCCAGGCAAGGCCTATATGAAGCAGCAAATACACCCCGGTGTTCGGCCACTCTGAGTTTGATTTTGGCTCAGCGTGTCCCTCAGCGAATTGTCGTTCAAGTCTGTCGAGCCTGTGTGCAAGATCATCTGCCTGCACTTTATTCGCATTCTGGTTCATTCCACTTGTTCCTTATATCAAGGTCTGACTGCGTTATCTAATCAGCAATGTCACCAGAAGCGCAAGAATCGCAACCAGGAAAGCCAGTGTCGTTCCAAAAAAGACCTGAGTCCACCGGTCCGATCGCTGGAGGCCCGCTTTCATATCCTGGAATCGGTGATCCATCTGGCGTTCGAGGCTTTCGAACCGCTGATCGACGGCGTCGAACCGCTGGTTGACTGACTCGAACCGGTGGTCCAGTTGGCGTTCGAGGCTTTCGAACCGCTGATCGACGGCGTCGAACCGCTGGTTGACTGACTCGAACCGGTGGTCCAGTTGGCGTTCGAGGCTTTCGAACTGCTGATCGACGGCGTCGAACCGCTGATCGACGGCTGTGAACCGCTGATCGACGGCTGTGAACCGTTGGTCGACTGCCACGAATCGCGCGTCGATACGGCGATCGGACTCGTCAAAATGCTGATCGATATGGCTCCGTAGTTCCACGAGGCGTCGATCGACGTCCTCACGGAAGTCCCGAATTCGGTCTGCGTTGTGACCGATGGCTTCTTCAAGGCGGCGGAGCTCAGCCGCCAGAAATTCCTCGCGCGCCTGCTGGTAGCGCTCGAAGTAGACCGGCGCTTCTTCGCGTAGTTCTTTGCCTTCTCGCTCTTCCTCTTCAGGCATGTGTCGTAACCTTTGGCTGGCTTGAACGCTCGGGGGGATAACGTGAGTATAGCCGAGAACCCAAGTTCTGTCAACGCCAGGTGAATCCTCAATCTCATGAACCCAGAATGAACCGCTGAATGACGTGGGCGACGGCGGCTTCCGACTGCACCGGCGCCACATAGTCGGCGTCAGCTTTGAGGCTGTCCGGTGCGTTGCCCACGACGACCCCTAGGCCAGCCCACTGGATCATCGAACGATCGTTGTCGTTGTCCCCTATGGCAATGACGGCTTCTTGAGCGATACCCAGGTGCTCGGCCAGGTGTGCCAGTGCGTTGCCTTTCGAGACGCCCAGAGACGTTCCTTCGACGAACAGTGGGTGTGAGCGAACGATTTGCAGCCGGCCGTCGAAGTGCGCTTTCCACACCTTTTCGATCTGGTCGGCCTCGTCTTCATCGGCGGTGATCAGGAATTTGACCGGTGGGTGGTCAAGCTCGGTGACCAGATCATGAACCTGGCGAAACGGCAATGAGAACCAACGGTCGTAGAAAGCACGCGATCGACGCAGCTCTGTTAGATATGCAATGTTGCCGGCGTATACGTGAAAGTCCAGGTCTTGCTCCTGTGCCAGTTGCACAGCCTCCGCGTAGGCTTCGGAGGGCAGCGTGGCCTCGTAGAGCACTTCGCCTGTTGCGGGGTCTTTCACCAGTCCACCCTGATAGCAGATCACGGGCGTCGCCAGGCCCAGGTCGCGGGCGTATTCCTGGGTGACGGGGAACCCCCGGCCGGTGGCGATGGTGATGCGAACGCCGGCCGCCCGTGCCCGGCCGATGGCCTCCCGATCTCGCGGCTGGACCTGCAAATCTGGTCCGATCAGTGTGCCATCAAGGTCCACAGCCACCAGTTGGTACGTCATAGCTCTCCCTTGGTTTGAATCTCAACGACCCGGTCAAGGCCGGCCAGGTCTTTCCACACGCGAACATCAGCCTCGGGGAACCGCCGGCGGGCCAGTTCCGAGGTGGCCGCGCCCTGCTTCGCGCCGATCTCCAGTAGGACGACACCGCCGCGCTGCAATTGGGCTTGTGCCTGGTCGAGCAGCCGGCGGATCAGGTCCAGCCCGTCTGGGCCGGCCTGCAGCGCCCACTCGACGGGTTCGTAATCCCGAACCGGAGCAGGCAACTGTGCCAGTTCCGAATCAGAAACGTAGGGCAGGTTTGCAACGACAATGTCGAAACGGATCCTAGGGTCCATATCGCGCAGCAGGTCACTCTGGATCAGATGCACCCGATCAACCACCCGGTGGCGCTCGACGTTGATTTGCGCCACCTCCATCGCCTCGGGAGACACATCGGTCGCGTAGATCTCTGCCTGTGGCAGATGAACGGCCAGAGCAACGGCGATGCATCCGGACCCGGTTCCCACGTCGACAATGTTTAATTTCGAATTTCGAATTTCGAATTTCGAATTTCGAATTGCAATAGCCCGGTCGACGAGCAACTCGGTTTCTGGCCGGGGGATGAGGACCCGTTGGTCGACGTAAAAATCGAGCTCGTAGAATTCCTGGTGGCTGGTGAGGTAGGCGACGGGCTCGTGGTGCAACCGACGTGTGATCAGGTTCTCGAAGGTCGCACGTGCGCCGGCGGGCAGTGGGTCCGTCAGCCTGGCCAGTAACGCAGCCCGACTGATGTCTAGGACGTGGGCAAGCAAGACTTCAGCGTCGAGGCGGGGGGTGTCCAGGCCTGTCCTGAGCCCAGACGAAGGGTCAGTCTCGCTCAGCGCGCCGGCTGCCTGCTGCAGCGCCTCCGCGACGGTCGCTCCCTCGGCTAAGAAAAAGGCAGCCGCCCGAGGAGGGGCCGCTGCCGGCTGCGATGCGTGTTCGAACGGGCTCACGCCACTTCCAATTCCTGAAGTCTTTCCGCTTGCTCGTGAGCGGCGAGCTCGTCAAGAAACTCGTCGATCTCACCGTCCAGCACGCGTTCCAACCGATAGCTGGTAAGGCCGATGCGGTGATCGGTGACCCGGCTCTGCGGGAAGTTGTAGGTACGAATCTTTTCGGCTCGTTCGCCCGTGCCTACCTGAGAACGACGTTTCTCGCCCAACTCGGCCTGGCGCTTCTCTTCTTCGATCTGGTACAGGCGCGCACGAAGCACGCGCAGCGCTTTGACCCGATTCTGGTATTGCGATTTCTCGTCCTGGCAGGACACGACGAGACCCGTCGGTAGGTGGGTGATACGCACGGCCGAATCCGTCGTGTTCACGCTTTGACCGCCTGGACCGCTGGATCGGAAGACGTCGATCCGCAGATCTTTGGGGTCGATTTCGACTTCGACCCCGTCCATTTCAGGCAGCACCGCGACGGTGGCTGTGGATGTGTGGATACGACCACTGGCTTCGGTCTCCGGGACGCGCTGCACCCGATGGACGCCGCTCTCGTACTTCAGCCTGGAAAAGGCCCCCTGGCCCCGGACCTCGAAGATGATCTCTTTGAAGCCGCCGATGCCGGTTGCATTGGAGCTGATGACTTCCGTCTTTAGCCCGTGATTCTCGGCGTAGCGCTGATACATGCGGTACAGATCGGCGGCGAACAATGCAGCCTCTTCGCCTCCCGTGCCGGCCCGGATCTCCATGATGACGTTTTTCTTGTCCTGCGGGTCCTTGGGGATCAAGAGCTTCCGCAGTTGCTGCCACAGCCCTTCCCGCCGTGCGGCCAGGCTTTCGATCTCGTCTTCCACAAGCGCGCGCATTTCTTCGCCAAGACTGTCCTCCAACATCTCTCGAGTGGCTTCCAGTTCGTCGTCGATGTTCCGGTAGTCGCGGAAAGTCTCAACCAAATCTTGAATCTCGGCTTGCTCCTGCGCGTACTGTCGGATCTTGTCCGGATTCGTTGCCACCTCAGGTGTGGCCATCAACCGGTTCAGTTCTTCGTAGCGTTTTTCGATCTGCGCTAGTTTTTCCAACATAGGTGATCAACAATGTGCCTCTGTGCCCCGTAGTCGCCGGCCTACTGCATCACGCTCAAATTATACTCGTGTTCGGATGGTGGTGCAATATGAAAACGGAGATCCTTTCCGCGACAAGAGGTCCATCGTCCTGGGAGATCCCGGACACAATGAAAGCCACTCCTGGCAAAATGGAGTGGCTTTGCTTTTGACTACTGCGTGAGAACGACACGCAACTATATTGCGGCGGTAGCGGTCTCTCTTCTGTTGAACCGCCGCTTCGTGATGCGTTTGATCACTTCCTCATAGAACCCGGCAGCGGTCAAAATGATCACGGCCACCTGCAGGACGACTGCGATCCAGGTCTGATGCTCCGGGTACACGTTGAAGGCCCGGGCAATGGCCCAAAAGATCAGGGATAGCACGACGTTGAGCAGGCCCGCATACTTCACCGGCATCCCAAACGCTTTGAAAAGCTCAATGATCGCAGCGACCAGTGGTGCAATTAACACGCCGCCAATCGCATCGGGTAGCGGCATACGCGTCACCTCCTTTCAACATAATCGTGTAACACATTATTCATGCTCTGTCACGATTATGTCACGACGAACCAAGGAGGCTTTCTTTGCCTAGTCTACCTCATAACCATAGATCAGAGGGTGATCCATAGAGGCATATAGCCTTTCAGGAACTCGAGCCCATGCACCGGCCCATCCTCACGGGCCAGGTCAAGGGCCTTTTTGAGCTCCAGTTTCGAAAGGCCGGCCCGAAATGTGCCATGTCGAGGTGCTCCCATGCTGTCCCAGAACTTGGACGCGCTGAATACTTCGAAGTGGGATGGTTCGCCCTGCCGGTCGAAGAATAGGCGTACCATCCACAGCCAATGTTCTCTCCCGACGTCGTTTGGTTTCGTCTTGCGGACCCACCAGTCCACCTCTCGTCGATCGAGGTGGTCCTCGCGCTGAATCATCCACGGACCCTCCATCGCCTGACGGGCCATGCTGGTGAGCAACAATCGGACGAGTCCGTTCCACTCTCCACTTGTGCGTAGCATTTGCTCCCGCGTCTCATTACTCGGCCACCAAATCTCTAACAACTCTCGTAGACGTGTTGCCATAGTGTTCAACATTGTGTTCAGCACTCCTTTGCCATGTGCAAGCAATTCACTTATTATACCTGTGTCGCCCGGAAGTTGCAAAAGGCTTCACAGAGGTAGGAACGCATCGCGTGGTAAGCAGAGCGCGATGAACCTGTGGCCGTTGTTCGCTCTGCCATCAGACGCCCCACCCCTGTAGAACCGTTTCTCAAGTTCTCTGTGTCTATCGGTGTAGATATCATAATGTCAATGTCTTCTCTGTGAAGAAGGTGTGAATGTGGTCCCCTGGCTGACACGCTGGTGTTGCGCACCGCCTGGGTTTCTAGCTCAGGACGGGTCGCCGGCATTTAGATAGATCCGCCGTCCTCGATCGGCCAATCAGTGGTGCCTGGGGCCGGTCTGCAACGTATGTATTTGACGCCTCATCTGCCGGCGATCCTACGTTAGAGGGCGAACACTAGCAGATCACTAACTGTCGTATACAGCACTCTCAGCGGCATAGATGACGCGGCCATCGGCGACCAGCCGGCGCACCGCCTCGATGTGGGGATACATAATGGTGTCGTGCTCGATGAAGGGGACGTGCTGACGGATGAGGTCGTACACCGGCGCTGTGCCCACGCCGAGTCGGGGCTCTCCCGGCGTCTGGCGCCGGCGGAAGTCAATGGCCTGGGCGGCGGCGAAAAGCTCCAGTGCAACGATGGTTTCCACGTTCTTCAGCACGTCGCGGGCGTGCCGGACAGCGGTGCCGCCCATGCTTTGGTGATCTTCGGTGTTAGCCGACGTCGGCACCGTGTCAACACAGGCGGGATGGGCTAGCACCTTGTTCTCCGACGTCAGGGCTGCCGCTGTGTAGTGGGCCAGCATGAAGCCGGAGTTCAGCCCGCCGTGCTCTGTCAGGAAGTCGGGCAGCAGGCCGTCGTTCAGGTCCGCGTCCACCAGGCGGTTCATCCGACGCTCGGAGATGTTGCCCAGTTCCGTCAGCCCCATCGCCAGGTAGTCCATCGCCATCGCCATGAGTTCCCCGTGGAAGTTTCCCCCGGATAGGGCCACCGGGCCGTCATTTTCCAGGAAGATCAGCGGGTTGTCTGTCGCCGAGTTGATCTCGATCTCCAATGCCCAGCGGGCGTAGGCGACCGCGTCGTGGACGGCGCCGTGAACCTGCGGGATACAGCGGAGCGAGTAGGCGTCCTGCGTTCGCTGCGGATCGTCGGCGTCCTGGATGAACTGGCTCCCGTCCAATAGCCTTCGAATGTACCCGGCAGCCTCGATTTGGCGGGGATGAGGTCGTGCGGCCTGGATGCGTGGATCGAAGGGATCGATGGAGCCATTCAGCGCTTCAAGACTGAGCGCGCCGGCAATGTCAGCCGCATGAACCAGATTCGATGCGCCGTGAGTGACCAGGGCGCCGAGGCCGGCCATGAAAGCTGTGCCATTCACCAACGCCAGGCCTTCCTTGGCCGCGAGCTCAACGGGTTCGAGGCCAGCGCGGTTCAGTGCCTCACCGCCGGGGAGGGTTTCGCCCGCAAGAGTTGCTTCCCCTTCGCCAATCAGCACCAGCGTCATGTGCGCCAGTGGTGCCAGGTCGCCGCTCGTACCCAGGGAACCTTGCTCGGGGATCACGGGATGAACACCCTGGTTGAGCATATCAATCAGGGTTTGCAGTGTTTTGGGGCGGATGCCGGAGTAGCCTTTTGCCAGGGTATTGGCCCGGACTACCATCAGCGCGCGAACTGCGTCTTGAGACAGGTGGGGTCCGACGCCGGCCGCGTGGCTGCGAATCAGGTTTCGCTGGAGGGCTGTGGTTTGGCCCAGGTCGATGTGCTGATTCCGGAAGTGGCCGAAGCCGGTCGTGATGCCGTAGATCACATCACCGTGCTCCACGAACTGCTCCACAGCAACTCGCGACCGGGCGACGCACGCTCGTGCATCGTCACTGATCTCCACACGAATCCCCGGATTGCGGGCCACCGTGATCACATCTTCGATCGTGAGATACTCTCCGTCCAACTCGATCGTTACCATCCTTGCTGCCCTCGCTTAGTTCTAGTACCACCAAACCCGAGTGTCACTGTTTCTATTGCGTATTGCGTACAGCGTATCTAAGCAACGCGGTCTTCCGGAGTACGCAATACGCATTTTGGTTACTACGATTCTTCAATAGTGGAGCGAGCTGTGGCTAGGTATTCTAACACAACGAGAGGCGGATGTCTATCGCGGAGACATAGAAAAGACACCCAGAAGATTACGCCAGGCAGAAGGAAATCCGCCTCATTGTGCCACTTATGGTAGTATGTTAGTCATGCCGAAACAAGCCTTGCGCGCTTTCTCGCGTACCGGTAGGCCTAGAAGTGCGCAGAACTTCTTTCGGGTTAACTGGGCAATCACCTGCCGGCCTGCCGGACGATAACCCTGCGCTTAGTCTACGAAGGCTCAGTACTGAAAAACGGAAGCAATCGGGCCTTCGTTGTAAATACCAATGCGGAAAACGTGGGAGCTGCTGCATCGTCCTGGGCTTCCGCGAAAACGGCGTGGGAGCACGCGTCGATCCTTCTCCAATGCAAAGATTCAGCCTTGTCGTTTGCTTGACTGTGCTTGCCGGCCTGACCGGCGTAAGGGCTGGGCTGGCAAGTCCAGCCCTCGATCGCCCCGTTGTCCTCACCGTGCGTGTCTCCGTCGATGCAATCGGCGTGGGATTTCCGTGTCAGGGCTGCAACGGCACCCTCGACAGCGGCGATGCCAACCGACCCCCTCTGCCACCCATGGAAATCGTCGTGCGGGACAGCGCAACGGGCGGGGAGATCGCGCACCAGCCGACGCGGCACCTGCCCGGCACCGGCGCGAGCTACGCGTGGTTCCTCCTGCAGCCTCAAGACGGTCTCACGGTGGAGCTCAGCGGCATCCCGGCTGAGTTTCAGTTGTGCCCGAACTCACCTCAGGTGCGCCGGCTGGAGGCTGCGGACCTCAGCCGGGGCCATGCCTTCGTTTCGTACGCTTTGTGGCGCGGCTGCCCGCTGATGGCATCACCGACACCCACGCCAACCAGCAGCCTGACCGTGACGTCGACGCCCACGGCCACATTGACCCCCACGCCTTCGTCGACACCGAGCAGCACGTCAACGTCGACGGCCACTCCAAGCGCCACACCTACGGCGACGGCCACCGCCAGCCCCACGGCGACGGCCACCGCGACACCGACGCCCTCGCCCACCTTCACCCCGTGTCCGGCGAGCATTGCCGGGCTGGTGTGGGAGGACGGGAACGAGAATGGCGTGCGGGACGTCGGCGAGCCGGCGCTGGCGCACGCCATCGTGACACTGTGGGAGGTCGATGTGGCACTTCAGAGTCTCGCCACAGGGGCGGATGGTCGGTACAACTTCCCGGGATTGGTGCCGGGGCGATACCGCGTGGTGGAGACGGACCCGCCGGGGTACCGATCGACAACCGCCGCCTTGGTGACGATCGACGCGGGGTGTGGGCTGACGACCCAGGATTTCGGTGACCATTTGCCGGCCAATGTCTGCCCGCGCGGGGTGAACGGCGTGGTGTGGCATGACGTGGATGGCGATGGGGTGTTGGGGCTCGGTGAGCGGCCGCTGTCAGGCGCTACACTGACGCTGCGCGACAGCGCCGGCGCGGTTGTCGGTGCGCCGCAAGTCACCGGAGTTGACGGGATCTATGTGTTCGGGGTGCTCGCTGAGGACGTGTACACGCTGTTCGAGGACAACCCACCCGGATTTCCCATCTCCACCACGCTGGACAACTGGGCCATCGATCTGATCGGGTGCCGCAACGTACCGGTAACCATCAATTTCGGAGACCGGGCGGCACCAGCCCGCTAAGCCCTGGCCGGCGGCTGCCGCGCAGAAACCTTGTAGTGGTCCTTCCGTTAGGGGCCACGCCTGACGCTCACCGGTGCCCAATGGGCTGCAGCCCGAAGTTGAGCGGGATCGTAGCACACACGAGATCAACACCCCAGGCATGAGCTGTCGTCCAACGGTAGCCGCTGGGCCTGTCTGCGTGCAACTCATATTGTCCGGGTGGCACGGTCAGCAGATATTGGCCGCTCCCATCGGTGATCGCGGTTGTTACATCCGGACTGTAGTGAGATCGAATTGTCAGACGAATGCCTGGCAGGCCAACTTCATTGGCGTCTCGCTGGCCATCGCCGTCAACGTCATCATAGACGGTGCCCAGTATGTGCCCCTGACAGGCAGGCTCTGATGCACCCTGCCGGTAGATAAGCGGCATGTAGACCACATGTTCCGGTAGCGGCAGGAAGCTGAGCAGGGGGATAGTGAGAATCATTAGGAGAACTAACTGTCTGCGCATGCGCCCTAATCCCCAGGACTACGGGATGGACTTCCACCGAATTGTACAGGATCTGTGCTGTGTGCGTTTGGCTAGCAACCACCATAGATAGGTGGACTGAGGCGACAACTGCCGCATGTGGGTCGAGTCTGACGACATCCACCACAGATCGGGGGGACCGTTCGGCAACTACCGTGAGTAAGCAGTATGTTCCGTACCATGTTCTCTCTCCTTCTCTGTTACAGCCGATCACGACTTGAGGGGGAGCACCCGGGCAGCCCGGGTCACGCTCATGACGGAGCTATTCTACAGTGCTACGCTACACACCATATATGCCAGATCACCGGCACAAAAATACATGGATCCCGAAAAGCGGGGCTTTGTGTGAAGTGTGAGGGGATTGGTACGCAGTACAAAGCCACCCTTGGGACTCGGGTGGCAACGCTTCTAGGCTCTAACTGACAGGACGCATTGGGGCAAAAGTGACACGATAGCTATGAAGGGTTGCATGATGGCCCTCTCCCCACCCGCCGGGGGAGGGGTGAGGGCCATGCCAGGCGAAAGTGCGACTTTCGCCGCAATGCGCTACCAGGCGACGGTGGATCAGGATGCCGGCCCAGTCGAATCGTAAAGAGCTCCTTCATCTGCCGGGATACTGCCGTTGCGCTGCTCGTAGGGCACGCCTACGAGCACCTCGCCGGAGCAGGAGCCGCCGCGCCCATCATCGGCGGTGAAGCCGATGTGATACACACGTCCATTGCCATCCTCGTCGCGCTCAGCGCGTACCTCAGCGGTGCTGGTGCCCACGCCGCCGCCGTCTGGACTATGTTTGCCGTTGCCCACCGGCTCGTCTTGCCGGATGCTGTCGATCACAATCGAGACCAGGTCATCGTCGGGGTCGGCTATTCCCAGCACATTCACTGGCACGAGGTTGTGGTTCGGCGGCCAGATGGTCTCAACGCTGGGGGCTGCAGATGAGCAGGCTGGCGGCTGATTCGTTCGAATCTCGATTGTCATCAGACTGTCCCCGATGTCGATCAGGCCGGCGCCCAATTCGCCGGCATAATCCGGGTTCAGTGCATCCAGCGGTTGTGCGGTCGTCTTGATAAGCGAACCTACGTCCTCAGCGGACAGCGACGGATCGACGCTGCGGATGAGCGCAGCCTGACCGGCTACGAATGGAGCTGCCATGGACGTGCCGCTCAACCACGCGTAGCCACTGACCGGGAAAGCGCTGTAGATATTCTCGCCCGGCGCGGCAACATCGATCCAGTCGCCAAAGTTGGCGAATGCCGACTTTTCGCCGGTCGGCCCAACCGACGTCACACCCAGTACGCTTTCCTCAGCGGCTGGATACTGTTCCACATCGGTATTCAGATTGCCGGCGGCGGCGACAACGACGATACCACGTTCGGTTACGTCCTCAGTGACGTTGGCGAGCAACCTCGATTGCTTTGACATTCCCAGGCTGAGGTTAATGATGTCGGCGCCGTTTTGGGCAGCGAATAGGATTGCCTCGGCAATGGTGAACACGTTACCTAATCCGTCCGAATTCAGGACACGCAGCGGCATGATCCGGGCGCTGGGTGCGACGAGATGGACCATCCCCGCCACGTGCGTGCCATGGCCCGCTGCTTCGTCCACGACACCATCACCGTCTTCGTCCAGGCCGTTGAATTCGTCTTCGGGTACCGGATCATCATCGACGAAATCGTAGCCTGCTTCTGTGAGGCTGGCTTCCAGTGCGGGGTGGTCAAGTTGTACACCCGTATCCAGGACCGCAACCACAGCACCGTCGCCGTCGCTGATGTCGTGCGCCGATGCGAGATTAATTAAGTTGACCGCATATTGGTCCAAGAGAGGTGCAGAATCGTTCCCACCCCAGGCCCAGGTGCTATTGCCCCCGCTCTCGGGCACCTGACTGAGGAAATTCGGCTCGGCATGGAGCAAGCGCGCATCACGCCTCATGCGCTGGGCCATCCTTTTTGGGTTCGTCTCTGGTGGCAACTGCAAGAGGTAGATGCCGGCGCTGTACGGGCTCCCTCCGATCGTGATCGTGCCGTAGGTGGCGTTGATGGCTGCGATTGTGTCGCCGGCATCCGGATTCAGTCTAACGACAACCTGACCGATCTCATAGTCATCGTCCTCGCCATCGACGTCCATGGGGCCGGCCCAAACGGTACTCCCTAACATCGTCAGGGGGGCAATGCACAGCAAGCCCACCGCGATCAAACGTTTCAGCAGAGTTCGGATGCTCATTGAAACCTCCTTTCAGAAGCTCGAAATCAGCGGTCCCTACTACGCCATGTGCGGTTAGTGATGGTGAAGCATCGTCAGGGGACTCCGGGTCATTTTACTCATCCTGCACACCCAATGGCAGGCAGGCCGGCGGTACCGCGCCGTGCTGGTGGCGAATGGGTTCACGCTGGATGCTTTGTTGTGCAAGATGAGGTTATTGCCGGGCAACTTCGAGCGAGCCCTAACTTGTGGGGGGACCTTAATATTATACTCAGTTATCGCAGCTTCGCAAAACTGAGTGGTTCTAGATGCGCTCCCAGGACTTCAACGTTGCCCAATGAGAACGAATGGCGCCCAGTAGTAGGGATGGGGGTATT
>JBHIAO010000048.1:0-20418 GCA_046758565.1 Anaerolineae bacterium | reverse complement strand
GGCGAGGACGACGGGGGTTCTCGAATCAGAAGAATTCATGAGCAACACGCCAGATTATAATGACGGACACAGGCCTGGTCAATCAATTGTGAATGGTGAATTGTGAATTAGATTATTACAGGCGGACGACCAAGGCCAGAGGCGACGACACTGAAGAACTGTGCAGAATCATTCATTGTCAGCATAAGAACAGCGCTGATCAAGAGAGGAACAGTAAATCATGCCGACTATCCGCCAATTCCTGCCCTCCTTGCTGCTTGTCACTTTGGTTGCAACAGCCATCACCCCGCCACTCTCGAGATCGGGACAGAGTGTTGTTGACGACCCCGTGCGCCCGGTGATCGTTTCCGGGACAGAGATTGGGGCTTTCCTTGGAACGCCTGTCGATGAACTCTTCGTCTATGCGTACGGGATCGATACGTGGACGCAGATCCCGTTTCAGATCGATGAGAAGACGTTGAACGAGGACGGCAAGCGGGTTTACACTTCCGAAGGGGACGGCCAGATCGAAGCCGACGAGGAGCTCGTCTTCATGCTGAAAGACATGGGCGAACAGGCACCGCCGGCAGCCTGGCTAGACGGTGCCCTGACAGACTACAGTATCGAGCTGACAGTCAACGCGAGGGACGGCAGCCCACGCTGGGCGTACCTATTCCACGGCCCTGAACTCAGTCAGATGTTCACCGAGGACTACGTGCGGTTCTCTGGGCCGGCTCAGCGAGTCATCGCCGAACGCTACGAAGCGGGGTTTCTCGACAATGGCGCTGGATTGGGCGAACTTCGCCTGAACGGCAGCGGGGTTGACATCCTGGATCGGACCAAGGTCCGCCTGCAGGTCGTCGTCCTCGCTATATTCCGGCGAACCATTACCGAAGACGATATCGAGGGAGAGCCTGTCGTGCCCGTGAAGGACGGACCGGTGAGGTTGATTAGAGGCGAGGCGGGCGGCTTTGCCTATGGTAGCCTGTTTCAGGAACAGAACGAGATCAGTCTGTCAGACGTACCGGTTCCGGGCGCGTCCCTTGAGAGCTTTCGCGTCTCGTGGGACTTCAACGAGCAGATCGTTGCAACGTCAACTCTCACAGTCTACCTGGACGCCAACATGAGCGAACCTGTCGTCATCGACGGTCAGCCAGACGCGGTGCCTACACAGCCAGTGCCGGCCTGGCGCCAGATATCCCATCCTACCGGCACGATCATCGTGACGATAGACCTGTCGTCTGTGGGAGGTACGCAACGCAATTACTACAGGGACGACGACACCTTCGACAACAATGACACTGGCGACGGGCGCTCGTACGGTGACACCGGGTTTTCAGTCGACACCCCGAATGCCAGCTTCAGCCTTAACACAAGCTTACTCGTCCTGCCGCCGACTGAGGAAAACGTGGGAGCCGCATATGCGGAGTGGCTTGCCCAGCCGCTGGCCGTGACTGCCACTCGCCGAACGCCAGCCGGCCCACTGGGCCGCAAGGTCTATCTGCCACTCATTCGGCGTTGACAAAAAGCCGGCATCGTGGTATGATGGTGCCTGTACAGAGAGGCGTGTTTTGTTTCGGAGATCGACCCTGGATACCCGCTGGGTCCTCAGGATGCCAGCGAGTTATTCTTGGACGAACGACGAACAAACCGACTCCTCAACTACAGCTCAATCCGTAGGGAAGGAGGTGCATAGGGCCGTGCCAGAGCGGATCACGGGTACGGTGAAGTGGTTCAGCCGTCAAAAGGGCTATGGCTTTATTCAGCCCGAAGACGGCGAGGACGTTTTCGTCCACTATTCGGCCATCCAAGGGACTGGTTTCCGGAACCTGGAAGAAGGTGAGCGTGTGGAGTTCACCATCGAGGATAGCCCGAAAGGTCCACAAGCCGCCGACGTCGTCAAGCTAGGGTACTAGTCGGGTCGGGCGAGTTTGCTACACGCTTGAGTCGACTAGCAAGATCGACCTTGTTTGACTGTGGGACAAGAAAGCCACCGACGGGGGTTGTGCCGGTGGCTTTTCTCGTTGTTCCAGACGCCGGTTGGTTACAGGAAGTTGTATACGTTGTTGAGAGGTGAGATGATCCAGGCTAGTAGGATCACCAACACAAGTGCGACAAGCCCGTCGCCGGCCCGCCGGCTGCGATACAGCAAATGCGCCACGACGATCTCGCCACCAGTCACGACCACCCAGCCAGCCCACAACCCCATCCGCAGCCAGGTCGGTTCGACGGTCCGCATCTTGCCGGCCACAAAGTCGTGTCCCCAGCCGTAGGGAACCTCAAACGACACAACAAGCCAGGCGAACCACACTAGAATTAGGAGAATCAACAGCACCTTGTTCACACCGTGCCTGACAAGGCGGCCGCCGCCCGCGATCTCAGTCGATAACACATAGAGGCCGTAGAGCACCATCAAGCCTCGATAGATGAAGGTGTACGTCACGTCAGTCGCCGTGTTATGCAGTCCGGTCCGTGAGCCATCTGGGTGCGATGCGAAGCACCTCGGAGTTGGTCTTCAACTGACTGTGGTTCAGCCAGCGCGGCAGGTACCGAACAAGCGCGTCTTCGGATTCCACAAGGGGCCGCTGTTCCACCTCGACAACGTGTACCTCGACCTGCGGCAGCCGGTAGGCCAGCTCGTGAGCGCCGTCGTAGATGTTGATAATGTCAAGCTGGCCCACCAGGGCAATGGCCCGCGGTGCGTTATCTGGTATCTCGCCCAGCTCGTCCAGGAGCTCGCCCACGTAGCCAGGATACGGCTCGCGCACTGTCGGACTGGGGAAGTTTTCGAACATCCACTGGCCCTGGGGTGAGATCTCCTGTACTACTGCTGGCGAGATGGCGACGGCGGCATCGGCGCCCACCATGAATGACAATCGGCCGCCCAGGCTGTGGCCGGCGGCGAAAGCCGGCCCGAAACGGCGCAAGTATTCGACCGCGGCCGCAAAATCCAGCACGACGTCAGGGCCAATTGGTGCCTCATTCTCGCCATGCCCACGCAAGTCGCAGGCAATGGTTGCGAAACCGTGCTCTGCAAGTCGCGTGCACAGTCCCAGCATCCCTTCCTTGACACCACCATAGCCGTGACACACGGCGACGCCGGCCACCGGATTGTCGGGCGTGATCGCATAGGCGGGGATCGGATGCCCGTCCTGACTTGCGAGATCTGTGATTCTCTGTAGCTTCTGGGTCTCTTTCACGTTCCCCTCTCCGACGGATTTGTTAGTGAAGGATACTCGTGTTCAGCCCGGTCGTCAAGTGAGATGTCGTGCGTATCTCGTATTGCGTATTTTGAATGGGGATGATATAATGGGCACAGGCTTGGCAGGGAGGTAGCGGTGATAGTTAGGGAAATCCAGCGGGAAGTACGCAGGTTCACCCATCTTGAGGGCACGGTCTCCTTCGAAGTTGAGGACCGGGAAGTTACCTTCATGATAACGTTGGGAGACGACTTCGTCACCCTGTCCGCTTCGCCCCTCTGCAACGAGGGCGTGCGCCTGATCGATCACCTGGCCGGCTTACTAGGGCCGCCGGCCGGAGGCCCCAGCTTCCACACCGTTGGGCACTTCTCAGACGGTCTGGAAGGAGAGACGGCCTTCGTGTACGCCCACTGGCGCTTGCCGCCTGAGCAGGCAGGTGATTTGGTCCGAGCCGTAGAAGGTCTATTCGGCGCCGGCACCAACTCGATGTCAGCCGGCGTGAAACGTGAAACGTGAAGAGTTCCTTCGCTTTTCGATCCTCACGTTTCACGCATCACGTTTTACGGACCTGGCTCCTGAGTCAACTTGCCTGAATGAAAGCTGCACTTTCTGAGTCTTGCGGAGAGAGACCTACGTGGATCAAGAACAGTTGATGCAACGATGGTGGGAGACGGCCTACGACTTCGCTCAAGCCGTCACGAGCCAGAACGGAGAGGCTGTGTCCGCCCTCTCAGTCCCGGAAAGCGACGTTGATCTGATCTATCGCATCTTCGGATTTGCCCCACTGGTCTTCCTGATGAAAGGTCACGTCAATTTCCAGGTGCTCACCGCTTCCCGGGCAGCGTGGAACAAGGAGACGGGAGAGAATGTGCGGATCGAGCTGCTCTGGACAGACGAACGGGGCCGGCCGGCGCAGGATGGCCAGGTGACTTTTCATCTAAAATGGATGCGGCCGGGCTGGCGCGTGGCGCTGATTCACCCCGTTGAGATTGGTGCCCCATTGACTGTGGACGATGCTCGGGAAATGTATGCAGCAGAGCAAGGCGACAGCTATGCGATTGGGCTCGTGGCCGGCACGATCCAGGTGCAACGTGACGGTCCCGAGGAGCTGGATGAGGTCGAGGAGCGCCTCGTGGCCGGCATGCAGGAGCGCCGGTTTGGCCTGCCGGAGATCCTCACCGCCGTTCGCCTGTGGCGAGATTTTCACGCGCAGACACGGCCAAGCTACCGGAGCCCCGCGGGTTACGCGTCGGCCGTCGAGTACATCGTGCGTCTGCTCGGCCTTTACGAAGGGTCCCAGGCACAGGCCGGCGAAGACTACGGCGTCTCCAAGAGCACTGTGTCTCGGAACTATCGGGAGATCCGTGACGCGCTCAACATCGTCCAATTCGATCCACGCTACGGGCTAATTGAGGACCCCATGCCCGATCTGGCAGCGGCCCACGGAGAGATGGGCGAAGGCGCGCCGCCTGCGATCCCCCTGGGCTTCGGTCGCGGCCAAACACGCCAGACGTAACCATCTGGCGAAGTTTCGTCTCAAACTGACAGGGGTGTGAGGCCGGAGATTGGAGACCAGAGATTAGAGATTGGAAATCGGTTTCACTAACAGCAAATCTCTAATCTCATATCGTTTGGAAAACGGACTGCGGGGTTGTGAACGAAATGGATGAGCGATTCTTTGGCTATAAGTGTAAAGCGTGCGGTAACCAGGCCGGCGACCGGGTCCGACGAATCGACGGCTTCGAACGAATTGCGCTGGCCGAGGACCCCCAAGACCCGAACTATGGACTGTACTACCTGGACACCGTCTACATCCTGGAGTGCGGAGCATGCAGCCACCGCCAGGAGTGGATCCATAAGCGGTGGCCGTTCGCAACGCTGAAAGAGGCACAGCGGGAGTTGGACAGCGTTTACTTGAGCAAGGGGTAGGGCCAGCACCGCGTAAAACGTAAAACGTGAAACGTGATGACCCTATTTCAGCGGCGACTCCTCACGTTTCACGTTTTGCGTTTCACGGTGTACTGCGATGTGCCAGGATTCACAATCCTGGATTCAACGTCTATCATTCCGCACACACTACCCAGTGGCAGTCAGACAGCGGCTGATCGCAGCCGGCACGTCTTCAGTGCCCTCCACCCAGGAAAACCGTCCCCGCCCCTCCTTGGCCAAGCTCGCAATCTTGATGCCGTGGTAGCTCTTCCGTCGCTGATAGTACGTAAACTCGTCGTAGGTATCCTCGAAGATCAGCGGCTCCTGGCACCCAATGACGTGCAGGCTGTCGAAGAGTCGAGCTGCCAGGGATGGATTCCCTCCATAGGTCCAATCCCCGTCAGTGATCAGAATACCGATCTTCTTGTCCGCGTTCCTGATCTCACCGATACCCAGCTCCAGGGCAGCGCGGATATTTGTGTATCCGTGAGCCTGCAGCGACAGAATCTCGCTGGCGATCTGCGTGGGCGATTTGCGCATGGATAGACTTTTCAGTACCCGCGCTCGGGTATTAAACGTGACCACCCCGTAGTTCTGCCTGAAGTGCAGCGCGATCACCGCCGCTGTGAGGGCAGCCATCGCAATTTTGATGCCCGTCATAGAATCACTGTGGTCCAGCATGACAACACACGCCTTCGTTTCCGGTGGGCGGGCCAGCACCACTAGATTCTCCTCAAACGGCTTCGCTGGGTGGTCGATCATCCGCTCCAGCGTGGCATCGACCTCGATCTCGTCGGACTCAGAAGCGGCCTGAACCTGGCGCAGCCGGCCACTCTTCACCCCCAGGCCGGCGATCTTGGAGGCCATCTGCACAATCAGCCGGCTGGCATACCGTCTGGCGATCTCCTGCAGCTCAGGGTCCAGTTTGTGGCTGATATAGCCGTAGAGATCGAGGACGTCCGGGCTGTTCAGGATAGCTTGAGCGAACTCCCGGTTGGCATGCAGGTAGTCAACGACCTCGTCGGAGTGTGACCGAACCGTCTGTATCAGTTGCCTGGTGATCTCTTGTTCGGTACCGCCGATCCACCCTCTGGCCCAGTCCCCGCCGGCCTGGTGGGATGGCTGCGGCCCGACATCCTGTCCGGGACGACTCTCCTCTTCGTCGCCCCGTTCACCTTTCTTGGGGTTGCTCGACCCCCTGGCATTTCCAGCGTCACCCTCACCGTCCGGATCATTCGGCCCTGGGTCTTCTTGCTGGAATTCCGGCCGGCTGAGAACGCTGCGCAGGATCTCTCCGAGGATTTCCTCAGGGGTACGCTCCGTCGTCTCCTCCAACCAGATCTTCCCACTCATCGCCGATAGCATCGCTGGCCTAAGCCCTTCGAAGTCGTCCTCTGGCGGCTCCGACTTACCTTTCGAGAGCAGCTCCAATCCCCGTCGCAACTGCTCCGCGATGGCCACCATGTCCATCGCGCCCCGCACCGACGCCCCCTGCTTGATCTCCCGATGTCGCCGCGTCTCCCGCGCCACCCGCACCGCAATCCGCACCAACCGCCCGTCCTCCGCCCTCGTCTTCTCGCGGACGATCTCCCGCTCCTCCAACTCCCCCTGATACCCCAGGCTGATCCGGCAGAACCGATCGTAGATCGCCCGGCTCACCCGCATCGTCCCCACGTCGTCGTACGGGTTCTGCGCACACACCACCCGGAACGCCGGCGCCGCCTTGACTACACCGTAACGGGGAATCGCCAGCTCCCGCTCCTCGACTGCCGTGATCAGCACGTTGGTCGTGTCCGCCGGCACGCGGTTGAACTCCTCGATGTACAGAATGCCGCCTTCCATGGCGCGGGTGAGGGGGCCCTTCTCGAAGTAGTCGCGCCGGTAGTCATCGGCCATGACTTTGGAGGGGTTGAAGTGGCCCACCAGCTTGGAGGGTGTGAGGTCCACATTGCCTTCGACGATGTAGAAGGGGATGTTGGCTACTTCCGTCACCGTCCGCAGGATGGTCGACTTGGTGGTGCCTGGCGGACCCTCCAAGATCAGGTGCTTGCCGGCGTCCAAGGTCGCCAGGATGTTCTTGATTTCCTCCTCGCGGGCCACGATGTGGCCTTTGATCTCCTCGTAGTACTCCAACATCACCATTCTTCTCCCTACGAGACCCTTGGGGTTTTGAAAACCCAAGGGTGCGAATGTTTACCCACTGATAACCAATTGAGAAGGACGAGGGCATCGCTTGTGGGTTCACAGTGTACCACGAAAAGTCACCCTTGACAAGCAAACGTTGTTTTGGTATAATAGACCAGCACCTCCTTAAGAAAACACTTCCTAAAACTACAAGATCGACCAGTCTTCACTGCTAGCATGTCATAGGGGCAGCTCCAGCGGAGGGTAACCATAACACACAGCGCTAGGGCAACCCCTTTCCCTCAGTTGAATATCGGCAGACGGAGTCAAATCACAATTGAGATCTAGTGTGATGTTTGATTGAATAGTGATGGGTGCGTGGCGGATGGCGAATAACTCGACCAGGTCTCATGTACTGTAATTGCATGTCCTATAATCCCCTGCCCAATCACATATTCTTCCCGCACGCACCCCACCTGTATCGCCGATGCGACACGCTAACGACCAGCATTTGCATGCTCACGATGATACGCTGTATCGGTGAGCCCCTGTGTTTATCTTGAGGAAGGTCAACAGCTCTGCTTTTCAAGCCGCTTAATCACCCTGAATCGATTTCAACTAGCCCAACGGAACGCGCAAATTCCGGAATCTCTCTGCATGCCCGCAGTTTCAGCATACAAGGGAGGTGATGCAAAGGAAGACTTATCACGCAATTCTCACCAGTGAACCAGGATGGCTGTGTGGCTGATTTGCAGCCTGAGCAGTTATCACGAACCGTAAATAGCAAACTGAAATACCGAGGAGGAAGCATGGCAGAACGAACACTTGAGGAAATACAGCAGGAAACAGAACAACTGCTGTGGCCGCTGAGTCCGATTCCTGACTTCGACGAAGTCTATGCCGGCTCACCCGAGGCGGAGGTGGAGTGGTCCCGGTTCCTGGAGGACCATGTCCACTGGAAGGACGAGGGCCCCAAGTATGAGGCGCTGAGCCGGCTGCGGGTCCTGGACTGTGGCACCCGCAATATGGCCACCCGCTGGTTCTCTTCGATGCTCGCGGAAATGGGAGCCGAGACGATCATGGTGGAGCCCATCGGCGGCGATCCCGCGCGCAGGTATGTGCCCTACGGACGCCGGCGCTACTATTTCTTCGACAGCGAGACGGGTGAGCCCTGCGGCCCACAGTTCCTGCACGAGTGCCGCAACAAGCTGTCTGTCACCCTGAACCTGGAGACCGAAGAGGGTCGGGAGATCCTGCGCCGCATGGCCGTTCACGCCGACGTCCTGGTGGAGAACTACCCGCCGGGGCAGTTCGACGAGTGGGGCATCGGCTACCGCCAACTCTCCAAGATCAACCCGCGCTTGGTCTACGTGTGGTTGGGCCAGCGGGGCCAGTGGGGTCCGCTCAAGGACCGCCCTGGTGAGCTGGAGCCCACCGGCCAATGCGCCAGTGGCTTCACCCACGGCACCGGTGCACCGGAAGCCTTCGGTGGCCGGCCCACCCGCTCCGGCCTGTGGTTCCTGGACCACGTGTGTGCCACCGGCGCCGCCCACAGTACCCTGGCCGCGCTGATCTACCGCGACAAGGTCTCTGGCAAGGGCCAGTTCATTGAGAACACGGCGGCCAATGGCAACATCCGCATCATCGACTACAACTGGCTGTGGTACGGCTTCGACGGCAGCATCCGGCCGCGCTACGGCAACTGGGACCTGGCCATCAACATCTACGCCGTGAACCCGGTGAACGACGGCTTCCTGATGGTGGGTGGTGGCCACGACCGGCTGTGGTACCGCATCTGGAAGACGGTGGCCAAGGACCGGCCCGATTTGGAGCAGCTCATCGTGGAGGACCCGGGTCTGCGTCTGGTGACAGACCGTCTGGGGCACTACATGCAGGTCAAGACCTACACCGCGCTGTCGGAGTGGGGCAAGGACAAGAGCCGGCAGGAAGCGGAGGACGCACTGCTGGAGGAGGAAGTAGCATCGGGCGGCGTGTTGTTCATCGACGAGGTCGCCGAGTACGTCCACTTCAAGTATCGTGGCCACCTGCGAGCAAATTCGACGCAGCACTATGGCGAGGTCCTCTATGGCACGCCACCCAACCAGATGCACAAGATCCCGGCCCGGGTGAAGTCGCTGGGCCGTCCGGCTGGCTATGATAATGAGGACGTGTACCGCCGGCTCCTGGGATTCAAGACCGAGGACATGCAAGCGCTGAAGGCCAACAACATCATCTAGCACCCATCCGAGGGTCGCTCTGGCCGGTCTCTGACCGAGCCAGGGGGCACAAACTGCTCTGGCCGGTCTCTGACCGAGCCAGGGGGCACGGTCTGGAGACCGGCCCCAGCGGTTTACTGGCCCCAGCGGTTTACGGCGGGGGGCGCGGTCTGGAGACCGGCCCCAGCCTGGACGGGTTTCGGATGGAGTGTTAGCGTTCTCGCGTATGGAAATCACTGAGTAATTGAGAAGAAGGAGGTCCTCCATGTTGCAGGAGGTCGTAGAATACAAGCCTGAAGATCTCGACAAGATGTCCTTTGAGGACTACTGTCGTACAATATTCGACCCCAAGACGGCAGCCTCGAAGCCGGAGGCGCTGAAGGGCTACATCGCCCTGTCTCCCACCCAGTACATTCTGGGACCGGCCTCGGCGAGCTACCTGGCCGAGCTGGGGGCCATGGTGATCAAGATCGAGATGCCGCGACTAGGCGAGCCCATGCGCCATACCACACCGTACAACGAGCCGTACCTGTACCCGGTGTCCCGCTGGGTACCCGACCGAGGCACCGGTATGGGTTTCATGGGCGCCAACCCCAACGAGTACTTCATCAGCCTGGACTTCCGCAAGCCAGAGGCCGTGGAGATCATGCACAGCCTGATGCGCAAGGCGGACATGATGCTGTGGAACTTCCGCCCCGGCACCTTCGCCCGCTGGGGCTTCGGCTACGATGCCGCCCAGAAGGTCAACCCGCGGCTCGTCCAGACGTGGATGGGCGGCTTCGGTGGCTGGGGGCCCGGCCGCAAGCGCGCCTCGTATGACATCCTGGGACAGGCCCAGGGCGGCTGCTTCTCCATGACAGGTATCCCGAGGAAGTACGGCGGTACCCCGTCCAAGCACACCATCTGGCTGGCCGACTACTGGGGTGGACAGATGGGCTCGACGGCTGCTCTGGCGTCCATCTACTGGCGGGAGTTTGTCTCGGGCGAGGGCAACTACATCGAGTACTCCCAGGTGCATGGCGTCACTCGCCAGATGGAAGCTGCGCTGCCGCTGTGGGGCCGCTTTGGTCTGGTGACGCAGCGCTGGGGCAACTGGGATCGCAACCTGTGCGTCCACGGCATCATCCAGTGCGGCAAGTCCTCCTACCCGGACTCCGACATTCCGTTGGAGCAGGAGGTGGGCTACATCCTGGTCAGCGCTTACACCGACGAAGACTTCAAGAAGCTTTGCGACATCATGGGCCGGCCCGATCTGGCGGAGCAGTACGCCACTCACGATGACCGGATTGAGGCGGAGGCACAGGAAGCCCTCTACCCCGAGATCGAGGCGTGGGCGGCGGACAAGACCAAGGAGGACGTGTACCGCATCCTGACCGAGGAGAATGACATCAACAGCCAGCCCGTGTGGAGCAACAAGGAAGTGGCTAACAATCCGCACTTCCTGGAGCGCGGCGAGATCATTTGGATGGATGACCCCACCTTCGGGGAGCTGTGCCATCAGGGGCCGCTGTCGATGTTGTCCGACACCCCGCGCCGGATGAGGTGGTCCATGAAGCCCGTGGGGGCTGACAACGAGTTCATCTACTCGCAACTCCTGGGCTACAGTCAGGGCGAGATCCGTGATTTCGAGGAGCGGGCAGTCATCTAGTAGTTCACACCGAGGGGCGGTGGCCGGCCAGGCGCAGCGCCCCTCCGATGCGCATTACTTCGACAAGCTAAGCACAAGACTACTGAGGAGGATATACATGGCGATACTCGTTTGCTCCAAGTGCGAAGTCCGGAACTACCTGGACCCGTACTCTTTCTGGGACTATGAGGGGAACTACAAGTGCGCCGGCTGTGACACGGTGTACTACGTGAAGAAAGACAACGGCCAGTTGGTGGACGGCCCTACCGAGGTGACGGGAGCCGACGCCGAAACGTACGAGCTGCCGGGCTTTGCCGAGACCCTGGACTACAGCCCCATCGACGAGGCGGGCAAGGTGGCGCCGCCGGTGCTGGCCCGGGCGGACTACGTGGGCAAGCCGATTCCACGCACAGAGAGCGTTCGCGGCAACCCGATGAGTGGCCGTCCCCTGTCGCCGGAGGAGTTGGTGGGTAGCACTGCGAAGTGGATCTATGACCTGAAGAATCTGGGGCGGGTCAGGTCCTAGCCAGGGCTGGTCCAGTTCACCTCCCGCTGAAACACACATTGATAGCCCACCCTTCGGCGAAAAGATCTGGTGCAGAAAGGAGAATCACATCCATGGCATTCAATGTCGGTGACAAGGTATACAACTCCGCGGAAGAGGTGCAGCAGAAGTGTACCCATTTCGCGCCCGCGCTGGCGCCGCAGATTATGGAGCACTGCTGGGGCTATTGCGAGTACGTGGAGTACCCCTACACCATCGCCATCTTCAAAGAGTACGTCGGCCCCGGCGCCTTCATGCACGAGAAGTCGTGTGAAGAGCACCGCCAGGAGGTTGATGAGAAAGAAGCGGCGACGCGAGCCTTCCTGAAGGCCCAGGGGTACGAGTAGCCACAGCCTGCATTTCGCGTAAGGAGACTTGGGGGGGCATCGGTGTCCTTACCGGTGCCCCCTGATCCACAAGCCATCACATCGAAAGGCCGTGTATAGGCAATGTATGAGGACTATCCTCTGATTTATACTGATCCACGTTTGAGCCAGGGTGAGGTCGCAGAATTCCTGGAGAGAGCGTGGAACACCATCTATGAGGTCGAATACGACTACCTCTTCCAGTCCTTCAACGGCATCTATCTGAACGAAGAGAAGAATCAGATCGAAATCACCTTCGGGTTCGCCTCCGGTTCCCTGGCCAACAGTGGAATGATCTGTATCAACCGCGAGACGAGGGATGACTACTTCGATTTCCCACCTCGGGAGTATGTGGATCGCGAACTGGCCATCCTGAGCGAGCTTCTTGGCACTGATGTCCTGGAGTGGGAACGTGAGCAACGGCAGCAACTCATGAACGACTTGGCAAGGGCCAAGCCTGACTAGGAAGACGGAAAGTGGAAGGGAGAACAATATGAAGTTCGAGCTTGCGCGGTTCTACTACAGTCCAACGGATGAACCGGAGGCACGATATCATTGCGACAACGAGAAAGCCTTGAAGCAATTGGCGCAGATCGAGGAAGAAGGCGTAACGGTCGAGATTTTCGACGTCAACGAGATCACAGATCTGTTCCCCCACTACCACCGCGCTACGGTTGGGCCTAGTGTAGCCATGCGGCCGGTATTCGGTGCCAAGGGCGCGCTGGAGGAGGACTTCGGGCGCGGCGTGCCGGGCCTGGTCTGCTACGAGAAGGCGGACGATCTGTACCCGGCCGAGGTCTTCCCCCGCATGGATAAGGGTTTGGAACGTTTGCTGGGGATCAACGAGGTGCTGGACAATCTCCTGGCGTACGGTGACAGCGTGCCGCCCGCGGCGGAAGCGCCGATTCCCGACGAGGCATAATAACAGGGCGCATGATTCACCTCGGGGACCAGGACCCCCAGCTCGATGGTATCTGGCTGTCGCCCAGTTTCGAGCCCCACACGTCCAACGTGTACGTCATGGATGAGGGCCGGACGTTGATCGACGCCGGCAACACGACTGACATCATGCACGAATTGGACGCCAAGTACACGGGTGGGGTGGGCCGGCTGGAGCGCATAATCCTGACCCACCCCCACTACGATCACGTGGGTGCCCTGGGCCGGCTGCTGATATACTGCAACGCGGACGTCTACCTGCACGAGGAGGCCTTCGCCTACACCTTCCTGGGAGATGCCAGCCTGCCCGAGATCGCCCGAAATGCCGGCACACTGGATAAGCTGCTTCCCCTTCGCGAAGGTGATGTGCTGGAGGTCGGAGCCTACGATCTAGAGGTGATTTATACGCCGGGGCATACACCTGGTGGAATTTGCCTGTACCATCGGGACAGCCAGACGCTATTCTCCGAGGACGTCGTGTACCCTTCCACTGAGGACACGAACTTTCTGAGTGAACCCGACCACCAGACGGGGGACTGGGACGTGTTGATCGAATCCATCCGCAGGTTGATGGGATATCAAGTGGAGCGATTGTTGCCCGGACATCTGGCACCGGTGATGCAGGACGGGTGGCAGCACATCGTGAACGCCTTCTTCGAGACCGTGCGCCACGTCGAGGACGACTACACAGCCTGTGTCCGCACAGCCGCCGTGCTGGCCGACTATGGCCGGCTGGAAGACGCAGTGGACTACTATGACGGCGCGCTGATTTTGCGACCCAACAACGTCGGCGCGAAGGTCAGCAAGGGGTTGGCTCTTACGGAACTGGGACGGTTCGAAGAAGCACTAACTCTCTTCGAGGAGTCGCTGGAAGTAGAGCCCGATATCGAGGATGCCCAGATTGGCAAGGGCTTTGCCCTGCTCGGCCTGGGCCGCACGGAGGAAGCATTAGGGATCGAAGCGTTTAAACAGAAAGTGGTAGCCGCTCGATGAACAAGCGCCGAGGAGGCCAGACGGCGGAGTTTATGGATCGGCTCCAGCGAAATGAGAGGCTCCTCCCTGATATCCTGGTCAAGCTTTCGAAACTCATGCGCGAGCGAATCGAAGTGCAAGAGGAACCAGGGGAAGAAGAGGTTCGAGCTCTGCTCGGGGACCTCAGCCGCTATGTAGGATCTCACGCATCTCGCGCTGAGCTCAGCAATACCTGCGGTGAGGAGGGCGAGTGGTGCGCCCGCTGCCCGTTCGGGGTATTCATCCCCCGGGAGTTCGAATTTTCGTCGGAGACACAGCCGATCTGCCTACCGTGGATCGCCATGACCCGATACGGGCCGGCTGACTAGGCTTGCAAGCACAAGGAGCGAAGCGGTGCGTAAACCGACTTACGGCGGGCAACAGGCTCTTCGTGGTATGATACGTGTAGAGAGACACTTTCGGTAACTTTCACTTTGTCACCCCGATGCGAAGCAGAGCTGAAGAGTGACAAAGTGGTGAATGGTTACAACTTTCACAACAGCATAGGACAGGACCGGAAAGGAGGGATGCCTGTGAGCTAGAGAGCAAGCGGGTGGTATATCCACCATGCCGACATGCCGACCTGTCGAGTGTTCTTTTCCTTTTCCATAAATCAAAAGGAGGTAATCCTCAATGGCTCAAGAGAGAGTCATGAATCGTTGGTTGACCGTTGTGGGTGCGCTGATGGTGCAGCTCATACTGGGGGTCATCTACGCCTTCAGCGTTTTCGTCAAGCCGCTAGAAGCGCACTTTGGCTGGGACCGCGCGCAGACCACATGGGCCTTCTCCATCAACGTTGCCACCTTTGCGATCGTCATGGTCTACGGTGGACGCCTGCAAGACCGCATCGGCCCCCGCAAGGTCTGCATGCTCGGTGGCGCGCTGATGGGCTTGGGCTTCGTCCTCGCCAAGTTCATAAACAGCATCCCGATGTTCTACCTGACCTATGGGGTCATCGCTGGGGCCGGCATCGCCTTCAGCTACGTGACGCCTATCGCCGTGTTGGTGAAGTGGTTTCCCGACATGCGGGGGTTGATGACCGGGGTGGCGGTGGCCGGGTTCGGTTTCTCCACCCTGATCTTCGGCCCGGTGGCGGCCCGGCTGATCATAGCCGTTGGTTGGCAGAACACCTTCCTCTACCTGGGCATCCTCTTCCTCATCGTCGTTGTTGCTGGAGCTCAGTTCCTGCGCAACCCACCGGCCGGCTGGTTGCCCGAGGGCTACACGCCGCCGGCGCCCGCCACGACGACCACAGGGGCAGTGGCGCGCGTTGACTACGCGCCGAGGGAGCTCTTCAGCTATCCTTCGGCGTATATGCTGTGGATCATGTTCGCCTTCCACGCCTCGGCCGGCCTGATGGTGATCTCTGCGCTGTCCCCCTTTGCACAGATCAAGGGCATGACTGCCACGGCGGCGGCCGGGGTCGTCGGCTATCTGTCCATCTTCAACGGCGCCGGACGGATTATCGCCGGCTGGGTGTCGGATAGAATCGGGCGACAGCGAGCCATGCTCCTGTTCTTCGGGCTCACCGGCATCGTCATGTTCATCACGCCGTTCAGTGCCGGCACCACCATCGGGCTGTTGCTGGCGGTGACCATCATCGGTGCCTCCTACGGCTCCAACTTCGCTCTATTCCCGTCAACCACGGCCGACTTCTTCGGCACCAAGAACGTGGGCGCCAACTACGGTCTGATCTTCTCTGCCTGGGGCCTGGCCGGCGTCCTCGGCGGTCGCATCGGCTCCTTCGTGTTCCAGGCCACCGGCGCATATACCAACGCCTTCTACATCTCGGGGGTGTTGGCCCTCATCGCTGCTGGCCTCTCGCTGGTCATAAGAGCGCCGGCGGCGGCGGAGGCACCTGCCGAAGCCTGAGGTCAGGACCGTACCATCACCGTACTGCGCCTATCCACCAGATAGCGGCGCAGCACACTCGGGTTCATCCCCACTCGATGGGGGACGGCGTACCTGCCTGCTCCGTCCCCCGTCCCTCAGAGGAGGAGAAGGGTGAGCTGGGAGTGCGGGACCATGGTCGTACTATCGATGGTCCCGCGCTCCTCCCCTACCCCACTTCGCATTTCAGCCAACTTGCGGCCGGTATGGTATGGAACTCGGTTCTACATCTTTGTCCCCCAACACCTGGTGTGGCATCTTTACAACGACAACAGTCCAGTGTAGAGCTGCTCCCAGCCTCAACTTGAGCCGCTTTGGCTGTTTCTGGTGAGGAAAGGCAAGTAGAAATACCGATGTGCGAGTTCCGGTGTCGGGCTGGCTGTGGGTGTGGGTGATGGTGCCGGCGCTGCCGATGGGGTCGCGGTCGATGTCGCCGTCGGGCTGACCGTCACAGTGACCGTACTTGTCGTTGTGGCCATGGATGTGGGGGTTTCGGTGACCGGTACAGTTGGCCCTTGGTAGTGAAGAATCGCACCAGCCTCGCCAACTGCCCAGCCGTCCACGGCCCATCCGTCCGAGCCTGGCAACATGTAAATGCCGTACAGATCCTCCACTGGGTCGCCTTCGATGTCCATGAGTTGCCAGTTGATCAAGCTCCTCGTCCTCTGACTTACTTCCCGTGAAAGGCGCTCGTAGTGGATCACCGTGCTGGCAACGCCATGGTGAGTGCCCACTAACCAGCCATCATATCGCGATAGAAGCTGAACATCTTGGAAGTCAACCCGAAGCGGGTCCTGTTCCTCTCCGGCCCGTATTCCGGGATGTTGCTTCCAACCGCATCCAGGGATCGAATCAGTATGACACTCACCATAATATTCGGTAGCGCTGTCATGCCTTCCGATAGCCAAGCCGTATGTGCTATCGGCCATCGACACCCCAAACATAAAACCGCCCCAACTGGATCCGTGTCCCCAGGCTCCATTGTGATACCAGTGGTACCAACCCGTGCTATCCTCCTTGTGGCCAACGATCCAGCCATCCGTCGCGTTCACCATGTCGATCGTCAGCAGATCCTGACCGTTGATTTCTCTCTGCGTTTCCCATGTGCCGTTAACCAGGTGGATCACATAGCCCCCCCGACCGTCAGGGCTCTGCTCGCTGGTGGCCCACCCCTCGATACCATTATCACCCACAAGCATGTCAATGTCCTTCAACACAGCTCGAGCTGCGCGCCCCAGGGACTCAATATTGTACTTCGTCCACCTCTCGCCATCGTAGTGAACGATGGCTGCTACGTCACCGTCGCGGAAGATGAGTGGCTGATAATCTTTACCTACGGCCCAGATGTTATCAGCGTCTGTCCCGTCGATGGCATACAGGCGCATGTCCTTCAGTGGCAGGCTCTCGTCTACAACCCATTCGTCGTCACGATAGTGTAAGACAATTGCCACGTCATCCCATCCAGGGAGTCTTCTCTTTCCGAATCCAACAGCCCAACCCTCATCCGGTGAAGGGAAATAGACGTCCCGCAGCTCGACGTCCTCCAGTGGAAGTGCGTCTGTGGGGCGTTCAGGCCAGGCCACCCACGATCCCAGGGGCACGGGTGTTACAATGCCGGCGGTGGGGGTTGCAGTCAGTGTCGTGGTTGGTGTGGCTGTCGCCGGCGTAGAAGTTGATGCAGGTACACGCCGTAGGGCTGCCTTTGACCTGGCGGCGCCGACACCCATATCAGTGGATCCCAGATGCACTATCATGAGGGCTGACATCAGGGTGAGGAGGAATTGGACAGGTCGCAATTCATCATTCACAATTCACAATTCGTGAAGGTTTCTAGTTCCCAGGGATAACATATCGCAGAACGAACCCATCGTTGCCGATAGCCCAGCCGTTGGTGCGTGTATCATTGATCCAGATGCCATTCAATTGTTTGAAAGGCCTGTATTCCACCTGAGCCCAGCGATTGCTCTGATAGCGATAGATCGCGCCGTCGGCTCGATCTCCGGTGCCCATAGCAGCCGTGGCCCAGACATCGTCCGGCGCCCGGATATGCAGACCCGTGATGCCACCGCCAGCAAAGGCCCCGCCAATCACAGACCCGGCCCAGCGTCCGTTGACGTAGTGGACCGTCCCCCCAGCATTGCCGGCAGCCCAACCCTCCGTCGGTGAGTGCATCTCAATGGCCCAGAGAGGCGCACTGGCCCGCGCCGCTGGAAACTCGGTCCACGCCCCAGCGTATCGGTAGATGTGGCCCTCTTCTGAGATCGCCCAACCCTGGTCGGGTGCTGTCATCGCAAGCCCGGTGTACTGGAACCGGGTGCAACGAGCGGCGATACCGAAGCTCCACTCCTGACCATTCCAGTGAAGGATACAGCCGTCTTTGTGACCCATGACCCACGCGTCGTCTTCTGATAAGGCATAGATGGCCCAGAAGTCCTCTGCTCCCTCCTGCATTTCTGAGGGCAGTTGCATTTTCTGGAAGAAGCCTCCGCCGTTGGTTGTGCGCAAGATCGTCTGGTTGTCGCCGGCGATAAATGCTACCTGATTATTGACCATCGAGATGTCACGCAGCGTCGCGCTCCCCCAGGTCCGGTGCGTCCAGGTGTCGCCGCCGTCTTGTGTGTGTGCCACGAATCCATCCTCGCCCACAATGAAGCCATGCATCGAATCGACGAACGCAATATCATACAGATCCTTCGTCGTAAACAGCGTGATATTGGCGCTGCTGCAGGCTGGGTCCGTTGAGTCCGATGCGCACCAGGTACCTGTCGGGACCGGACTAGGCGTCAGCGTGATGGTCGGGGTGTTGGTCGAGGTTGGTGTCGGCGTCACAGTCGCCGTGGCTGTTGGCGGTGCCTGGGTGAACGTGCTCGTGATCGTCGGCGTCAGCGTTGGTGTGGGTGTCGAAGTGGCCGGCGGGGTTGGTGATGGCGTAGGCGTTGCCGTAGGTGGTTCAGCGGTGGGTACCCAAATAGGCCGGCCGAACCAGTTCTTTGCAGCCATCGACATGTAGGCCCTATGAACTCGAACTGTAGGCGTGGGCGACGGCGCCTCGGCTGTAACGAATAGCGTTGGCGAAGGCGTTGGGGACGAGGTCGGCGTTGGTGGTGTCAGTGTCCCGGTGGGTGTCTGTGTGGCGGTCGGTGTTGGCGTGGCAGGCTCCTTCGGATGGAACCGCATAATTCCCCATCCGTTCGTGCCGACCCACACGTCACCGTCAGGTGCAACCTTGATGACCTCAATATCGGTCGTCACCACGGGCGAGTTGTCGGGCGTCCATGCCTCCCACGCCGTTCCATCTAGCGTTAGTTTGATCCCGCCGATTGCTCGATCAGCCAGGCTGTCGTCTTCTTTGCCGTCCGGATGGGCAATGTCCATCCCGCCGCGCGAGGTACCAGCCCATACGATTCCATCCTCATCTATCGCGATGGATGAGATCCAACCGTCATGCGGGAACACCTGATTTGACCAGATGCCATCGCGGAACCAGTTGATGGCTGCTGGAACGTATGGCCATTCATCGATAAGCTTCTGGCGACTCAGATTAAGCGTGCCCCAGGCGCCGGCCCACACCATCCCATCGGGGCCAACACTGATGGATTGGATCTCACCCGTATTTCTATCTAGTTCGAATGATTCAATCCCGTCCCGGGTGGTCCAGGAGGTCCATGTGCCCGTCTCATAGTCGTACCGGGCGACGCCGCCGCCTATCGTGCCACCCGGCCCTGTAAAGTACGGCGCACTCGAAATCCACATCTGACTACGGACGCAATCGGGGGCGATTCCGGTGACCAGGTTTGACGGGATGGTCCGGTACATGAATGGATCCCACCACTCGTCATTGCTCAGGTTGTGGGGATCTCCCATCGTGTCCAGTACATTGATACCGAGGCCGCTGTTGTCCCGTAAGCCACCCAGGGCAATCCAAATTTCATCCGTGCAACCGATAGCCAGAGCTGATATCCTGTCGTCAAACATGCCGGCGCGGTCGCCCCCCGTATTCGCATCGGTTCGGATCGTCCACTGCTCACCATCATAGACGCTTAGCCCGCCGTCGCTCCACTGGCCCCACCGGACTTCCCATGTCACCGGCTGGGTGCCAAACCAGACATAATCGCCATCGATGGCGAGAGCGGTAGTGTTGTTGCTGGCCAGGCCGGTCCAGGGCTTCGTGCCATCGTCGTCAGTTTCTTCCTTCGTGAATTGTGTCCACGTGCCATCCCCAGGACCCTGGGCTCCTTCCGTGTACAGCAGGGCGCCAATCCCGTATTTGCGCTCTCGCTTGTTTCCTGTGGCTACCCACACCTGGTTCTCCCAGCGCGTCCCCTCCTCCCCCACAGCCAGGTCGGCGATGTAGTTGTACGGCAAGCCTGTCCTGAGCCCAGTCGAAGGGTCCGAACTGGCAGTGAGCAGGGATTCCTGGAATGCCCACTGCTCAAGATCCAGGGCACTGATCCCGTGGGCCATGCCGTACATGCCGCCGGTGCCCATCCAGACTTTGCCGGCTCCCGCGACCATGGCCTGCACCCGATCGTCAGGTAGACCGTTTTCAGTGGTGATGGGAGAACCGGGGATCGGGTTCTGGTTCCGGTCGTTC
>JBHIAO010000047.1:0-21132 GCA_046758565.1 Anaerolineae bacterium | reverse complement strand
CGACTAAAGGAGTAACTGTGCATTTCCCGTCTCCTCGTTGAGATCAGTTATCAGTGAGCAGTAATCAGTGAGCAGTAATCAGAATCTGCTCACTGATCACTGCTCACTGATCACGGGCCCCAGCCCGTTCCGCAGTCAGGCTGGCCTGTCGTCTGCTCCCGGATTGTCAGGAAAGGGGCATCCTCAGGAATCCAGGCTTCGAGAATCAACTTGTCTTCCAGACAGAGCTGACAATAGATGATCGGGCAATCCTGATCGAACACGGCATCGTCAGGGCAATCGGGGGGGACCAGCAGTACGACGCTCCCGCCCGTGACTTCGAATGTGACCTCGTCCGGACCACGACTTGCAGAGTCTGGGCTTGTGACGTCCGTTGTGTCGAGATTGCTGACAGAGGGTGGAATCAAGGGACGTCGGTACATATGTCTCTCCTCTCTGACGAGAACCGTCAGCTTCTATTCGAACCGTAGTGACATGGGCTCCCTGGCCCTATTCCGCACTCGGCTGGAACGCTGGATCACGCGCTCCAACTCTTTCTTGTAGATCCGCCACTCCCGTCCGATCTTGAAGGCTGGCAGTTGCTCGCGGATGCACCATCGCCGGATGGTGGTCTTGCTGACTTTCAGATAGTCTGCGGCTTCTTCCACCGTAAGAATCTCGTCCATGAGGGGGACTCCTTCCACGTCGCACACGGCAGTCACAATGCCCCTTAAGAAGAAAAGAGACATCATGATCGCTCACAATGATACATGATGCCTCTTAGGTTTCTCTTAGGTTTCGTTGAGTCGCGCTTGGGTTCTTGAGTGGGCAGCCTGTCCGCTTCAGCCATCTTCAAGCGATGTAGGGCTGGAACACTTAGTGCTCTTGACGTTTGAGCCCCAGGTAGATCAGCTCTCAGGCGGATCAGACCTCATTATTCTCAATAGTGTGAGCGTACAACTGATCCTTGACGGCAGCGAGCGTCTGCCGGAACTCTCCAGCCAGCTCCTGACCCAGCAATACGTCGAAGATGTGCCCCGAGAGTCGGGCGTCCATTTCCAGGGCGCCTACCTGGATCTTCCAGCGTTGCAGCCGTTCGGCCGTGAATGCCGACGGGCCAATGCGGCTCCATCTCACAGACCCGGGCGCCATGGTGTGGCAGTGGGCGCACTTCAGGACACGCATCTGGGCGATGGCGTGCAGCGTGTCGCTGTGGCGCAGGGTTTCCTCCATTTGCAGCTCGCCGGTGCGACACATCGGGCAGGTCATGCCCTGCCGGCACGCGACCTCGGCCACGGCCAGCAGGCGGTTCACCTCTGCCGTCAGCTCAGGGTCCGGTCGGGCAAGATCGGTGTGATCCTGACAGAACAGGTACACGTCGGCACACGCATCGCATAGCCAGCTCGGGCATTGCGGGTCTGGGCAGGGAGTCTCGGCCCTGGCGCCACACCAATCACACTCATGCTGTGTCTGGTTCATACATCTCGTATCACCGGACATCATATCCAACCACCGCAATCCATGGCAAACAGACCGCCTGGGTTTCCGAGGAGAAATCGAACTCGGGCGGGATGAAGGCCCCAAATGGACACAACTTGCACCATTCTCCTGCCTGGCCACAGGCTGCTCGCAAGAATTCCCGTGGACCGACCTGGAAGGCTAGCCGCTGGAGTAGCAGAGTGATGTCCTCGGCTTGGGGCTGCTCGATCTCCTCGATACGCCCGGCTAGCACGTTGGATAGCCGAACCAGGATGTCGGGGAGCGCGCCCCGATTTCGTTGAAGGCGATCCATGAACTCTGCCGTGCGCTGGCCCAGATTGGACTGCATTATCCACGTCCTCCCTCGAGCACGGGACGGCGGCTCTTCTGGTGTATGAGAGCTCCGATTCGTGGAGGGCCTCAGCGTCCTGGCCTAATTCGACCTGGGCAGAAGCCTTTCTCGATGGCCGCTTTGGGGAAGTGGGGGTTCGCTTGTAGTCCAATGAGGAAGCGCAGGTCCTTGGAGAAGAGAGGGCTAGCGCGTGCGGTCATCGAAGAAGGTGCCGCCGGTGGCTTGTCCCGGCGTCTCCGTTATTGGAGGGCCAACCTTTCTATGGGGCGAGGGCGGCAAGTCCAGCTTGCCTGGCACCCTCGCCCCAACCGAGGAGGATATGGTTCCATCTTCTTTGGCAGCTCCTGCTCATTGTTCCAGTGAACTCCGATCGAGAAGCCTTTATGTTCATCGCCTCTTCGTGCAGGGTTATCCGTGGGGCACGCCCCAAAGGGCTATCTCCACCGGTACGCCGGCTGAGATCCATGGGGCCTGCCGGTCTAGCTCTTCCAGCCTCTCCCTAAGCTCCTCCATCTGGGCTTTGAGATCTTCGTTCCCAGGATCAGCTCGAAGGGCAGCCTCGGCATCACGCAGGGCCACCCGGATCTCAAGGTGCTCCTTCTCCAGGTGTTGGGCCTCCTTCCGGAAGGTTTGCCACTCTTCCTCGTCTACCAACGCCCCCACCATACCCCAGTAGTCATACTCCGATATGGGCCTCATGGGACCCTCCTAGCTCTACGTCACCATCTCCTGTATGGCTGCTCCGTATCGCTCACCCCTGGCCAGGGCCAGGATCTCCTTCATTTGATGGCTTCATTTTCAACATTTCGTCCTTGAACTTTCCCACAAACTCCGTTCTGAAATGCTCGATTTCCATTGCCTCGTCGTACTTTCCGGCCAGATACAGGGCCATTCCTTTGTATACCTGCGCGTCTTTCATACCAGGCTTGATTCTTAAGGCCTCGTCAAAGAACTCGATGCTCTCATTGTACTTCTCAAGCCCCATCAGCGCATATCCCTTACCTATGGCCATGAAAGGATCATTGCTTTCCGGTGAACGGAGTTCTCCCAGCTTATCAAGGGCTTCAAGGGCCTCATGAAACCGTCCCAGGTCATTGAGACAAAGAGCCTTCAGCTCGAGAGTCCTCATGTCTTGCGGATCGCGGGCCATCTCCTTGTCGCAGCAAAACACGGCCTCTTCCAAAAGCCCCCTTTGGGCTAGTGCCATCGCTCCCTCTATCCACGGGAGTGGGGTTTCGACCCCAATGATTTTCATCAGCAGGGCTTCATAGGTCTCCTCGACAACCTCTCTACCACCAGGAGCCACAGGCAAGCCGTGGCCAGGCAGCACATTTTCGATTTCCCGTTTGAGTAATGCCTTCAATCCGAACGAGTAATGGTCCAGCCTTCCTCCAGCATGTTCGTCAGGCTCGCCCATGGCGTGGGGTAATACCATGTCCCCGGTAAAGGCCGTTTTCGTCGGGGCGTGATAAAGGCATATGCCGTCAATGGTGTGGCCAGGCGTGTGAATCACTTCCCATTCAAAGCCGCTAAGGTCAAGCGTTTCTCCGCCCCTGACCTCGGTGACGCGGAAGCCGAACTGCTGAACCACCCCTTTCAGCTCAGGCGGGGCCGCTTCATGGAGGATCAGCTCAAAGCCCCCGCTCTCGATGAGACTCGGGTATGATCTTAAAAGCTCGAACACCCCCATCGCATGGTCGCGGTGTCCGTGGGTGAGGACAATCTTCTTAACGTCCGCCGGCTTGAACCCGAGTTGCCAAAGGTCTATGAAGGCTGTGTAATCGTTGCCGGCGTCCACTATTGTCAGATAGTCCCCTGCGATTACGTAAATGTTGGAGGAGAATTCATATCCCGGCAGGAAGAAGACTTCTCCAAAGAATGGTTCCGTCGTGTTGAGAACCGTCGCTAGAGACTGCCAGCCTGGGTGCTTTGACTCCCCCTCTTGCCCGACTTCGCCTGAGTTGGTCATGTCATTCCCTTTCAGAAACCCGTTTTGTCCGAGAACGTGTTCTTAGGCCATGGTCACCTGCGGTTCAGTGCATAGACAAAGCCCCCTCCCCTGGCTAGAAGCGATCAGGAGAGGGGGCTGGAAACGGCTCACTTCTCCCTCACACCTCAATCCTCTCCCCTCCCGAGGAAGAGAGTGGAAGGCGGAGGCTTGCGGGGAGAGGGCGCTGATGCTCTACTAGTCGATGTAGTCCACCTTGTAAGCGAGCTCCATCTTCTCAGTGGGCCACCATTTGGTGCTAATCTTCTCTTCACCCGGATAGACGGGGTTACCACCAACTTTCGCAACTTCCAGCTCCAGGAAGTGAAACGCTGTGAGCTTGTACTTGGTGATTGCCTCAGACGGCAGCAGGATCGCGAGGCCTGACTCCTTGGACGCCTTCCAAGTAAAGGCCTCATTCGGCGCTGCGACCTCCTCTCCTCCAGCATTGTAGACCTTCAGCAACGTCCCCTCAACTGTATCACCCGGCTTGACCTGGTATTCCTCGTATATCTCGTCTGGTATGTGCCACCACAAGGCTCTTTCCCCCGTCTTCACGTATCCTCTCACGAGCATGGGGTCGTACCCGCAGACACCCACACGACATTTCTCAGGCATGTCTACCCTCCTCTTGTTGTGAAGTTGTTCGGACTCTGCGGCCCTCAATGGGAGGAAAAGGATTTCCTTTCCATTCCCTCGGGTCAGATTGTGTGATCCTGTCCGGCCTCCGCTTCCTTCAATACGTTGCGCAGCTCCTCGGCCTGGCTGTAGCAAAAGTCCAGGAACTCGTTGACCTCAGCTTGGCTGAGGTAGTCGCAGTCGTACAGCCTTCTTACATAGGGGTAGACGAGGGTATCGATCTCTTCCAGGAACTCTTGAGCCAGGAACTCGCCTCCCCCGTCGGGGGGTGCCCACCCGAGATAACTCCCCTTCCAGGTGAGCACCATCCCCTTGAGTGTTTCCAGTTCCTTTCGGACGGTTTCATCCATGCTACGAGTGGCCCTCGAAGGCGTAACACTCCTTGACTACGTTGAAATCCGCCACACACCAGTAGTGGGGCCAGTGGATCTTCATACACCAGCCGATGACGTCGGCCGGCGGGAACCTGGAGCCTTTCAGAACCGGCTTCAAGTGTTTGCAATCCCAGCATATATGCCCTGTCTCCGGACCGTACTCCGGGACAAGAACCGTGGCCAGGTACTCCTCAGGGGTTAATTCCTTCGGATCGGCGTGCGCCATGATCTTGCTACTCCTTTCCTGTCGGTTGCAGGTTACAGGTTGCAAGTTGCAAGTTGCACTTTCCGACTTTCAACCTGCTAACCTTCAACCTTTCCTACCACTCTTTCACTTCCCCGCGCTTCAGCTTCTCCTGATACTCCTCCCATACATCAGGAGACAGCTTCTCGATATCCCACGCGTAAGGGAAGGTTCCGGCTGTGCCGGCGCTCTCCGGCTGAGGACGCCAGCCGCGCACCGGCCGGCCCCGTATGCTGAACTTCACCATGTCGGGCTCTCCCAGGTAGATATGCCGGGGTAGGCACTCGAAGGGCCTTGTCCGGCCCTCGACACCCGGCAGGTAGTACGTATAGCCCTCCAATGGCTTGTCCGCATAGAGGGGGCTTGTGTCGGGCTCCTCGCCGGGCCTGTCCTCCGGGCCTTTGTACATGTGGCCCTGGATCATGTGGATATAGTAAACTGCTCCACACTCCGCACAATTGATCGTCCCTTCCCAATTCCAGAAGGTATAGGGGTCCAGGTAGTTGACCGTGTCACACGGCTTGTCATCCACCTCTTTCTTGCACCAGATGATATCGGTCACAGTGCTCCCTCCTTGTTAGCTGATAGCTGATAGCGTATGGCTGATGGCTGATGGCTGATGGCTGACACGGAGAACCGCTGCATGCTATCGGCCATCTGCCATCTGCCATCTGCCATCTGCCATTTGCCATCTGCCATCTGCCATTTAGATCCAGGCCTTGTCATACCACTCTTCAATCTGGCTGAGTGGAAAGCCAAGCCAGTCCCGAAGGATCTTCACGTTATCGCCACCCACCGGCCGCCAGATCCAGTTCGTTCTCCTGGGGGTCTTCGACATCATCCCTACGCTGTGGCCGCTTTGGAGCAGGATATCTCCGTAGAGGGGATCATCCAACCACCGGACGGTGCCTCGCTCCCGGTAGTGCTCGCTCTCGTAGACCTCCCGGTCGTTCATCACGGGTGCGGCCAGGATGCCGGCGTCCGTCAGGGTTTTGACGACCTCCGACCTGGACTTGTCGGCGGCCCACCGCTCCAGGGCCTCGTAGATCTCGACCTGCGCTTCGCCCTCGACCCGGTCCTTGTGGGCCTGATATTTCTCGTAGAGCTCTTCCATCCCGGTGATGTCGCACAGCTCCTTGAAGTCCGGGTCCTCGAAAGCGGAGACCAGCGCGTACCGGGCGTCAAGCCGGTCCTGCGGGTTCTCGGCATCCGGGAAGTCGGACTTGCCGCACAGGATGATCCCGTGGGCGCAGAGCTGGGTGTCCCAGTTCCCCCACCGCTGGCGGACGATGCCGAAGCGGCCATAGATGGGCACGCTATACCCGGAGAACCGGGTCGGGGTCTGCACCTGGGAGAACTCGATCATGGTGCCGAGCCCGGTCTTCCGCCTCCAGTGCAGCGCCGCCAGGACCCCGTAGGCGATCAGGGTGCCCGAGGCCCAGTCGATGACCCAGTTGGTGGACTTGGTCGCATGCCCGCCCATGTGCTCGTGCATGCCGGTGATGGAGGCAAACCCGGCGTGGGCCTGCCCCAGGATGTCGTAGGAGCCGCCGAAGACCTTCGGCCCATAGCCAAAGCCGCCGCCCCAGACGTAGATGAACCTGGGGTTGATCTTCTGGAGGGTCCGGTAGCTCATCTTCCACCGGTCGAAGGTCCCGGGACGGTACAGCTCCGTCAGCCCGTCGCTCTGCCTGACCAGGTTGTAGAAGACTTCCCGCATCTCCGGGATGTGGTAGTCCAAAGACAGGTACAACTCGTTGACGTTCGCCCCGAGGAACCCGAACCCCGTCCCCGTCATCGGCCGGGTGTCGTGGAGGGGATAGACGTAGGCCTCGTTGAAGGGGGAGGTGTGTCGCATGGCGTCCCCCATCCTCGGGATCTCGATCTTGATCACCTCCGCCCCGAGCTCAGCCAGGTTGGCCGCGGAGTGGGGCGTGAAGATATACATCGTGCAGCTCAGCCACCGGATGCCTTTCAGGGCCTCGGGCTTGGCCCACTCGTTGCCCGGATCAAAGGCCTTCCGGCAATACTCTTCATAGGGTAGCTTCGCCTCTTCGAGCTCTGCCTTGCTCTTGATAAGCTCAGCCATCAGATAACCCCCTTTCCTTTGAGTTCGTCCACCTTCGATGGGCTGAGGCCGATCCACCGCCGGTAGATCTCGTAGTTATCTTTCCCCAGCCGTCGGCCCATCCACTTGAGCCGGTGCGGGGTCCACTGCTGGTAACAGTTCGGGGTCGTCGGGTAGAGGATCGTCCCGTAATCGGACTCAGTGGTGTAGACCCAGGGACGGTACTTGAAATGGGGGAATTCACAGACCTCATCGATGTAGAGGATCGGCCCGGCAGCGATCTCGTAGTCCATGAGCTTGTCCTCAGCCTCGACCCGGTTGATCTCCCGGAGCCACCTGGTAGTGACGGTGTAGGTCTTGATCAGGGCGTGCAGGGCGTTGCGCGCCCCCACCTCCTTGAGGAAGGGGTCTTCGTGGATCAGCCGGCCGAACTGCGGGTAGTCCCGCTCGATGCACATGCCGATCCGGTACCAGAGCCGGTCGCTCTGGCCGCCGATCATCATGTAGCCATCTTTGCAGGGGTTCCACTCGTACTGGTTGAGGTTGGGGTCCCAACCCCCGGTTCGCGACTTGATGCTGGCGTTGAAACCATACCAGGCGATATCGAAGTCGAGGATGTCCATCAGGGCCTCGGCCGAAGTGCTCTCGATGAACTGCCCCTCGCCGCTCACCTCATCTCTCCACCAGAGCGCCGCCAGGATGTTGACCGCTGCCTGCTCCCCGGCTACATAGTCGGCCAACCAGACACCGGACCGGGTGGGGTCACCTCCTCTGCCCCTGGGCAAAAAGTCCTGGGGGAAGCCGGTACTGTGGATGAAGGCGTCGGCGGCCTGGCCGAAGGGCTCGACCTCCCACTGACCGTGCTTCGACAGCCGGTCCTTGAAGGGACCCCACTGCCCGCGGATACCCACCCAGCAGTAAACCAGCTTCGGGTTGATCTCCGACAGTTGCCTGTACCCGATACCCAGCTCGTCCGTGTAGCCAGGCGGATACCCCTCGATCAAAACGTCAGCTTGCCGGGCCAGGTTCTTGAAGATCTCCCGCCCCTCCTCGGTCTCGACATTGAGGGTGATGTTATATTTGTTCACATTCTCGCTGATGAAGTCGAGGCCGGTCTTCTCGCCGGTCTCCCGGTGCTCGAGCATGTACTCCTCTCGCCCGAAGGGGGTCAGCTTCCTCAGAGGATCTCCCTCGGGCGGCTCAATGGCGATCACCTCGGCCCCGGCCTCGCCGAGCAGAGAGGCGGCGAACTTGTGTCCCATCCTCCAGAGACCAAAATCAAGGACCTTGAGTCCCTGAAGGGCTTCCGGTTTTCCGAAGCCGTCCTGAAACCTGACGTTATCGTGTAACCATCGGCCGAACTCCTCCGCCTTCCGCGTTGCGAAGACCGCCATCACTTCTTCTTCCGAAGGCGGTGGCGTCACCGGCCAGGGCCTCTCCTCTGGGTTCATCAGGTCCAAGGTATCGGCCCGACTTGTAATCTTCACTTCTCTTGGTTCCGGCATCGTGTTTCACCTCCTGTTTCTTGTGAAGGGTTGCGAATTTCAGCTCCTACGGACTGTTGAAGAAAGAGTAGCCACACGAGTAGAACGGGACACAATAGGGGACCGGGTCGCCCCTCGGCGGTTCCACCATGATGACTTCTGCCATCTCCGGGCAACCCAAAACTGCCCTGGCAGAACAGCCAGGACACAGCATCATTATAACTGATAAGATGCTCTGTTGTTAGGCCCCAAGGGGTAGTTTGCTATATTACTAAAGGGTAGTCTTTGGCGTATGAAGACTACTCTTTAGTTGTACTACTTTTGAGTACAAACCGCCCTGTTGCCACTCGCATGCGGTTGTGTAGCAGAAGAGCCTGCCCTGAGCCATGCCAAAAGCGAAGGGGGAAGTCTGCCCTGAGCCGAAGTCCTGAGGGTAGCCAGGGAATGGCGAGGGGATCATGTCGGGAAGCCGGCTGTGGCTTCGCGATTGGGGGCACCACGACGCCGGCTTCCGTCACCGGATGGGACGCTCGGTTTCTCTGAGCTGGCCATTCACCAAGCCCATCTGGAGCGCGTAGACGGCCACTTCGACGCGATTGCGCAGGTGAAGCTTCTCCAAGATGTGTTTCAGGTGGTGTTTGACCGTGTCCTCGGTGATCGAAAGGGCTGCTGCGATCTCTTTGTTGGTAGCACCTCGGACCAGGTGCGACAAGACCTCTCTCTCGCGCTGGGTCAGCTCCCGCCCCGGAATCTCCTCCGTTGGCCCTTTCCGGGCTTGGCGGGCGAACTCTTCCAGGATCCGGGTCGCCAGGCTGCGGGGCAAAGGCGCCTCGCCGCAGGTGATGCCGCCCAGCAGATGGAAGAAATCGGCCGTCTGGAGGCTCTTCAAGAGATAGCCGTCGGCCCCGCTTCTGATCGCCTCAAAGATGACGTGATCCTCGTCAGAGTCGGTCAGCATAACGATCTTGATGTGGGGCATCTCCGACTTGATCAGTCGGGTAGCTTGCAGCCCATCGCAGCGCGGCATGTGCACATCCATGAGGATCAGGTCCGGACGCACCCCTCGCGCCTTGTTCAGCGCCTCCAGGCCATCCCCGGCTTCAGCGACGACCTGGAAGCCTTGTTCTGCCAGCAGACGGGCAACGCCGTCCCGCACCAGCGGGTGATCGTCTACCAGGAGTACCCGAATGGGTGGCATCGGCTCATCCCTCTCCTGAGTTAGGGGGCTTGACGGCGCTCGACCGGGATGTAGGGGGCCCCTTGTGTATCCCGTGGCGTTCAAAAAACCCCATCGCCACCATCTCGCGCAAACCTTGCCTAGTTCTTGGCCTCTGGATCGCACCCCCAGGGGCGCGATCGCTCTTCAAGCCGGCCTTCTGGAACTCAGCCTTGAGCCTGCAGACCCGGTACATGTCAGGGCCGGCTTGTGTTCTGAGCTATTCAGCTCTTGTACTTGTTGGGCTGTGAGCTATCGGGGTGGGCAGATCGCCTGCTTCGCCCAGCATACTCTCCAACCGCCCATAGGGGGCGCGCCAACTGGGCTTCCAGCTCGGCAGATCCGTGGCTGCATTGCAGGACCAACTTCAACCATAAGGCATCGTGATCGCTCATAATGATACACGTGTCTCTTAGGCTTGACTTAAGTTTCCTTGAAAGTCAGACCACTCTCGCCAGTCTAGGATCCGCAAACTTTCGAAATATGGGCTAGTGGGTCATTTATGTGTAGAGTTTTCTATGAGTTGCTCGTAGAGAAGCCTGGTCTGCATCGAGGGCGTGCGATTCTCGTGCTGGGCCAACTCGGTCTCACACATGCGATACTGGCGAATAGCGCTTTCCAGTTGACCGCCGCCGACGAGGCACTGCATAGCGATGCGGTGTGCCGGTTCTAGAGCAGGTTCAACTTCCATGGCTTGACGGGCAAACCTGACACAGGAACCGTATTCTTCAGTATTGCGGTAGTAGCGGGCCATTTCCAGGAGCGCAGTCAGATAGAGTTCTCGAAGGCGATGGCGCCGCGGCATGCACCAATCATATATTCGATTGTGGGTGTAGGCCACGTCGATGCCGGCCATATAGTCGCCACCATACACATCCAGGGCCATGCCCCAGTACACCATAGCCGCCTCCGGGTCACCGCCTCGATCGCAATCCTGAGCCCGACGACAGTAGTTCTCGAAGACATCAACGTCGATCCAGTAGGGCTCCGCCGGATCGAAACGGTAGCGCCCTCGAGTGTATCGGATGTAGCTCGAGTCTGCGCCCGATTTCAAGTCGGGCTCCAGCGCCCGTCGCAGGCAGTAAAGCGCCAAATGGAAGCTGGCACCGGCGCGATCGTAGTCAATCTGCTCAGGCCAAAGAAAGTCGGTCAGCGTTTCTCGTCGGACACCGCGCTTCTCTTGGCTCAGCAAATATGCAAACATGGCTTTGATTTTCTGCGTGGGTCCTCTGCCCCGTCCCCAATCATCTTCTCGGATCTCTTCTGAGCCCCGGTAGACGCGGAACGACCCCAGGCAGAACACCCGCAGTCCTTCCTCCGGAGCTCGCTCCGTGTTCGACGGAGTCACTGGCATGGGGAGACCACCTGGTTCCCACTCATCCAGCAGGGTCACAGCCGGACGTCGGGAAGCTATCTGAAACCAGCAGCGTGGGAATCGGCGCTCGAAGAGAGCACAGGGGAAGTCCTCGCAATCGCGGGTACAGAAGGGGATGCTCCTGGCGGCCGCGCATCGCAATACAGGGCATGGGCTGAGCACAGCCTTATCCAGTGGGCACAGGTCACCACGTACGCAGCCCTGGCATAGTCCGCGCACGAAGTAGCGGCAGATTGTGCATACGATGCCGCAGGGACCAACATACATTCTTCGCGTCTTCCCGACTGTACCTGTTCTTCGTGAGTCAAACTTGACCGCCATCCATCCGCTCGGAGTCGGCGTGTTGGTGAGATCTAGCAGGACGTGGGCGCGGGGAAGAGTGGGATTGAGCGATTCCTGCCTGGTAATGATTATACCACATCCTTTGGTGAAAATCTAGTCGTAAACCGGTCCAATTGGGGTCCACTTTTCTTAACACACCGACACACCGCTGGATTAACCAGGGCGCACAACGCAATTAGCGACGTGGAAAATCCAGGTATCGGCCGGGACGTCGATACTATTTTCAGGGGTTTCGCCCTTGACCGGTTGAAGACTCACAGCAACAGAGCGGCGGCTGATGAGCCGCCGTTCTGTTGTCGTTTCTTGCCGTGTAGGGGGTGTCAGTCCATAGGATCGGCCGCCAACAAGACCCAAATATCTGTGACATGATTGCCATTGGAGCGCACAAAGTTCAAATCAGCGAGATGGACGATGCCGAACTCCTCCAGCTCCCGACGGCTTGGCCCGCTATGCTGTCGAATCCACTCCATCACATCCTGGGGCATCCGGTACTCGCCGCAGAGCAACAGGCCATAGCCTCGCCGCTCGCGATATCCAGACCGATATAGGGCACCAGCAATTGTGAATTCTAGCCACATTCGATCCTGGGGACAGTACGTCCCGTCGCCGGCCACGTCGGCCGCAGCCGCGTACAGCCGATCATCTCCCCGCAGCGGCTGCACTCCGCGCTCCACTCGCCAATCGTTGACCAGCCGCTCGAGCCCCGTCCCTGGCCGGTCTGCCGCAGCCGGCGTTGGCGCCACCAGCAACACCAGAACAATGAGAAGTATCGCCGCGATGTGTTGATTTCGCATGTGTTCACTCCTTTGGAAGTTTCGCGCACACCGATTCCCGTGGACGACACGGAGCAAGTTCGAGGCGTGTCGGCTGGCGACAATGGTACTCAAGTCGCGACAATGGTTGTCAGAGTTTGCGGATGTTGGACCTCGGACTGCTTCGTTCTTGGCAGGGACGATGGGGACAGGGAGCGATGGTAGCATAATAGCATCTCTTCCGACGCTTGACAAGGTCGGAGAGTGTAAAAATGCCGCATTTTCAGGTGTTTTTGAAAGGCGTAGGGGGATCGACGCCTACTTGACGGGTTATCGGCGATTCAGTTTTCTGTGATTCTCACGAGATTACCCACTGACAGTGGGGGTGGGGCGGGGGGGTGTAACCGACGGCTGCGCGAGCCTGGCATCAAGATAGGCGCGCCAACCGCGTTCAAACTCGCCAATATCCACGCCGAGGGCAGCCGGCACTGCACGATCCCACGAGGATGCCTGAGCCAGTGCCTGGTCGAGGGCTAGAAGCTTAGCAGAGCCATATTGCTCAGCCACGTAGTCAGCCACCGTCATTACTTCGTAGTATGCCAGATATGACTGCGAGCGACTGGCGGAAAACATGTTGATGGCTCGCGGTGCTATCAGGCGATCCTCGTCCCTGGCTGCCCGCAGTGCGTTCAGCATCTGGATTTCCCAGCGTTCAGGAAACGGCGCCTGCCACTGCAGCGGCCAATAGCGGAGATGATCCTGGAAAAGTTGAACACTGTCCAGATAACGGTACCGAGCAGCGTCTCCGGGATCGGAAAGACGGTCTGCAATCGGGTGGGCGAGACGCCATAGGATCGGCGCGCTGTCAGGGACTGACACCAATCGCGGGCTCAGTCGGGGTGACGGAAGGGTTAGCCGGTTGTCATGCGCCTCATACTCAACGATGTCATCGGGAACGATTTCAACGATGAGGCGTTCGCCGGCCAGCACAGACAGGTCACCCTGTCGATGGGCCGTCCGAAGCACCTCGATTGCGCCCTGCACCGCATCGGCGTCAGCCTCGCGGTAGACAAAATGGACACCCGGCGCGTCAGCCTCCTGGCGACTGCCCCAAAACGTTGCCACGGGCGGGGTGCGGTGCCAGTTGTCGTCCACGATTCGATAGAAGCGTGTCTCTCGGCTGGCCGGCGGACCGGCATACCACAGATCGACCATGGCGGTGTCTCCCAGGAATTGCCAGCGCTCGATGATAGGGGGCTCTTCGCCAGGAATCGGCAGGGGAAGGGTTGTCAGAGTGGCAACTTGCGTTTGGCTCCACTCCTGGCTGGCCAGCGGGTCCAGGAGCATGAGGTATGCTTCCGAGTGGCCTTCCCGCCGGGCTGTGAGCTCCGCAGCGATGGTCTGCCGTAGTTCATTGCGTTGGGTTTCGGATATCAGTTGCCGGCCCCGCCATAGATCGAACCCACGCACGGCGACGACTAGCAGAGCGACCGCCGCAAGTATCACCATACCCCGCCACTCAGCTTCGCGCAGTCTATCCATCCAGAGAACGGACGGTGCCGCCTGTTCCGAGGCCAGCACATCGATCTCCTCTGGCGACACACCGGGCTGGGTGAATGCTCCTTTTTCCCACCAATTTGCCATAGAGATAACTCAACAAGAAAACGGGGCGGGAGTATTGGCTCCCTCCCCGCCCCACTTAAGTCAGTAAGCAGTAATCAGTGATCAGTAAACAGTCACCGAGTTTTGACTACTGTTCACTGTTTACTGTTTACTGATGACTGATCACGCTGGCACTTGTTGCTCCCGCAGCCTCCGGAGCCATCCCGTGAGCTCGCCGTTCTCCCACGCTACAAGCAAGGGCGATGCATTGAAAATCGACGAATATGTTCCGCTGACGATACCGATCAGCAACCAGATCACAAAATGGCGAATCGTGATTCCTCCGAAGAGGGCCAACGCCGTAAGTGTGAACACGACCGTCAATTGCGTATTGATCGATCGGTCCAATGTTTGAATGATGCTATGATTCACGATGTTCTCGAAGGAATCACCCCGATAGCGACCTATGTTCTCCCGAATCCGGTCGAAAACGACGATTGAGTCATGCACCGAGAAACCGATTACCGTTAGGAGTGCGGTAAGGAACAAGGCATCGATTTCCCAGCCCAGGAAGTGCCCGAAGATGGCTGCGAGCCCGACAACGACAGCCACGTCATGGAGCATCGCCACAATCGCGCACACAGCATAACGGAACGGGTTTGGTACGTGACGGAAAGCCCAGGCAATGTACAGCAGAATACCGAAGGCCGCCAGCGCGACTGCCTGTGCTGCACGGTCGGCCACTTGCGCACCCACCGACGGGCCTACGGACTCGAATCGTAGCTCGGTGAAGTCGCCGTACGCCTCTCGAATATCGGCCTCGATAGCGTTCTTTCTATCGAGAGCACTCCGCCCGTCGAGATCCTTTATCTCCTTGGATCGAATCAGCACCCCCCGGTCACCGGAGGTCTGAACGAGAGGATCTGTCAGGTCAGAACCGTGCTTCGCATAGATCGCCTTGATCTGTGCTGTATTTACATCAACTTGCTGCTCGAACTCCAGTTGTAGAAGCGAACCACCGGTGAAATCGATTGCCAGTGGCAGCCCGAACACAACAAGTGCGATCAGCCCTGGAATGACGACCAGGGCAGAGAATGCGAAGTACCAATAGCGCTTACCAACAATGTCGAACACAAACGAGATCTCCTGAGTCAGTGACCAGTAACCAGTGGTCAGTAAACAGTGATCAGATTCCGACAACTGATCACTGGCTACTCCAGCTTACCACATAATATAGTCTAATTGATAATTGCCGACCCACGTCAGACTAAATGAGTATAGCACACTTGATGAACGTTGACAAACAACTGGTCTGATTACTGATTACTGACTACTGATTACTGACCTGAGATCACCACCGGAATGGATGCAATCTCCGCAATGCGTCCGTCTTTCGGGCTGCGGAAGAAAACCTCGATGTGACCCACCACGCGCTCCCCGGGCGCAGGGTAGCCCTGCCGGCCACTGGAAGATGCCGGGAATCGCGCATAGCTCAGATCGACGGCAAAAGGGCTCGGTTGGCCGATTTCACCCGAGAGCAGGACCGTCTCCGCCGCAACAACAGCCGGCCCGGACTTTAGTCGGACCGTGACCTGATTCTGCGGCGCCAGAGCTACCCCTTCCACGTGGACCGGACTTCCTATGACAGTTCCCTCGGTTGGGGCATCGATCCTGATGTCCGTTGGGCCACTGCCGGCCGGCAGAAGCGCCACGAGCACCTGAGCGTAATCTACAATCGAGCTGTCCCTGGGACTTCGCATCAACACCCGCACACTCCCAAGCTGTTGCTGCTCTGGTTGCCGAAAGGGCAGTGTCCCTTCATAAGCTGCTATTTCTCCAAAAGGCGTGACCAGATCGAAAAGAATCGGTCCGCGCCCCAGAGTCTCGCCGGTAACTCCCAAGACCTGCACCTCGAGGGTCCGTTCGAATGGAACAGGACCTTCGCCACGGACGTATACCGGACTATAGATACTCTGACCAGGCTGAGGAAATTCGAGCCTGAGGAGCGGCACCTCGGGCATCGGAGACGAGCTAAACTGGGGAACGGGTGACGGCTGCTGGATTGGAGTGGCGGTACGAACCCCAATCTCTGCCGTTGGCAGGGTGTCCGGGGTCACCCTCGCATCGATCTCCTCACTTGATGGGGTATCCTGAGTGGCGCGGACGCCAACCGTCGGTGTCGGCGCCGATTTCGACGGTGATTGGGAGCATCCGGCCAGCGTAAGACTGAGTGCCAGAATCGCTACCACCAGGGGCATGCGTTGCCTTGACGGTGCGATGAGTCGAATTGGTGGGCTTTGTGGCGGCTTCATTTGGAATTCTGGTCGGCCAGGCTCAGGATCCGCTGATAGCCGGTCTCAATTAGCGACGCCAGGTCCTCAGCACAGTATTCGTAATGCGCCAATCTGGAGCCGTAGGGATCGGCGATATCGTACCTCTTGCCGATCATCTCACTCATGAGATATGTCTTCGAGCGAGCGTCAGGAAACTCGGCCAGCATCGCCTCCCGATGGGCTTCAGTCATCACCAGAATGAGGTCCGCTGCCGCGACGTCTTCTGCGTTGATGTCTCGCGCGCGATGTCTCGTGATGTCGATGCCCCGTTCGGACATCACCTGGCGCGCGTAGGTTGCCGCCGGCGAGCCGGTCGCCGCCCACGTGCCGGCTGAGCGCACCTGGTAGACCTCGTCCAGGCCAGCGGCCACCAGCCGATGTCGGAGCAGGCCGGCGGCCATCGGCGATCGGCACACATTGCCGGTACAGACAATCAGAATTACTTTCGACTCAGCCACGATTGCTTATGGGTCCTCGAGTTCGGCAGCACAAGACAGGGTGACAAAGCGAGCCTAGGCCAACACGGGTACGATCAGGCCGTAGTCTCCGTCCTTGCGACGATAGACAACATTGATCTCACCAGTGTCAGCGTTGTGAAAAACGAAGAAGGTGTGGCCCAGCAATTCCATTTGCTCTATCGCCTCGCGTTCATCCATGGGGAACATCTGGAACTGCTTGCGCCGAACGATGGTCCCTTCTTCCTCCTCTTCCATCTCTAGCTCAATGGGCAAGGGCTCGGGTTGGGGGACCCTCCTACCTCTCCACCGATCCTCGCGTTTCCCCTTATAACGAGCAATCTGTCGATACAGTTTGTCCAAAACGGTATCAATGCAAGCGAAGATGTCATGACTCCGCTCTTCGGCACGGATGTATTTCCCGTTAGCACGCAGTGTGACCTGAGCCACTTGAAGTTCGCCGGCGCTCCGCGTGTTCTCGGTCGAAAGATCGACACGAGCCTCGGCGATGTCCGGGAGATACCGGTCCAACTTGCCGATCTTCTTTTCAATATACTCTTCTAAGTACTCTGTCACTTGAATACTGTGGCTGCTAATGTGCAGTTCCATCAGTCGTCTCCTTTCGTGATATTACCGTCCGCGGGCCAGTGCCAGGCCCCACACACTCCGCGCGCCCTCGGTCTTTAGAGCCTGGCTACATGCTTCCATCGTGGCGCCGGTGGTACATACATCATCAATCAACAGAATCCGATGGCCGGCCACATCATGTTTCCGCGCCCGAAAGGCGCCAACGACGTTCGATCTCCGCTCCCGGGCGTCGAGCGTGACCTGAGGCGCCGTAGCTCGGACGCGCGTTAGCGCCGTCTCGACTGCGGGCAGCTCGAGTTGCGAGGCCAATGCCCGTGCCAACAACCCCGCCTGATTGTAGCCCCGCTCAGCCTCCCGATCAGGGTGCAGCGGAACCGGGACAATCAGATCTGCCGGCAGTTGGCTGTCTGCCAGATACTCGACCATAAGCTGAGTGAGGGGATTGGTCAATGCCTGGACGCCGTGATACTTGAATCGATGGATCGCATGACGCAGATTGCCCTCAAAATAGGTCACCGCGCGGATGCCATCGATTGTCAGGCGCGCCTCCTGGCACAGGTGACAGAGCCGCTCACGCGACATGGGCCGGCCGCACCGTGGGCACAGCGGCGGGCGGATGCGTTTGACTGCGGCCAAACATCCGTCGCACAGCAATTGCCCTCGACGTTCGCAGCCGACGCACTTGGGGGGGAATAGTAAGTCGAGAACAGAATCTCGGAGATGCAGCCACTGCTGGTGCCATCGCATTTTCATAAAGTCGAACGTCACCCGAAGATGATTTGAAATGCTTGGTTGATCTGCTCTCGAACCAACGTCAGCACCACAACAACGACCAGAGAAACCAGAATAATCACAAGGGCATATTCCAGAAGGCTCTCCCCCTCATCCCGTCCTACGAAAGAACGCAATAACGACCACCAGAAAGGATCGGTCACACAATCGCTCCTCTCTATTCGCATTCAAGAATAAGCCACACCTGAAGCAGCCTTTCCTGGTTGCTGGCAGGGCTCGAACCCCTGCCCCACGTGTCAATGATCCCGTAGTGCCTTCATTCTTTACACGCATAAGCCGTAAACAAATCGCCGAGATTAAGTGGGATCGGGCGACTGTCCAATCCCATCGTCTGGACGGCACCGCGGATTGCCCTGGCTAGCGTGACACTGTACGGTACCAGGCGTGACACAACATAGCCCAGGCGCAGCACACGGCCGCGCGCACTCGTCTGCACCTCCCGAAAGCCGGCTCGGCACAGCATTGCCCTCAGCGTGCCACGAGAGAAGTAGTACAAGTGCATTTCCATAAGCCACGGCCAGCGCTCTCCCATCACCCGGGCGAACAAGCTATCGACGTCCATCGTGTGAACACAAATCCACCCGCCGGGCCGGACAAGGCGGGCGATCTGGCGGAGCTCTCCAAGCGGATCCGGCAGATGCTCAATCACATCAAAAAGGGTGACAACGTCGAAATGCTCAGAGGGGAATGCGGCATCGGCCAAAGTGCCCTGGACGACCTGCAAATTGCGTGCTTTTGCCTGGGAAACGGCCCAATGTGAAGGCTCCACGCCCCACGCATCCCAGCCGCGAGCTTCAACTTCCTCCAGAAAGATACCAATGTGACACCCGACATCCAGCAAACGCTTTCGTCCATCGATGGATAGCTGAGATTCCAGGTGATCCAGATGACGACGAAACGTCAGCTCACGACCTCTGCGTTCTTCCAGGTAGACCTGGTCTACGACGCCGGTGTACCTGTCGATCAGTTCGTCCGCGCCAAGGCGTGGGTTGGCATACACCAACCTGCATTCCCGGCATCGAACGATGGGGGGGTGAACGCCGTAGGCATCGCTTGTGCAAGTGAGGTGGGCCGGCGGTGGCAGGTAGTCACGACTACCCAGCGTACCCGCATAGACGAGTTCGGTATCGTCGGACCCGCAAAGATTACAGCTCACGTATTCCACTGCGACCGCTCCCCTGCGCTCTGGAATACGACATCGGTCGCTCGACTCGTAGGCTCCAACCCAGTCGGAGCACCGTGTACATTGCTTTGACAATCTCTTGGCGGGAGATTTTCGAGCGACCCTGCCAGCGATCTTCGTAGATAATCGGGACCTCGCCGATCCGAAAGTCTTGAATCTGAACACAACATAGCATCTCTATCAGGAACGAGTAACCATCGGCAAAGATCATATTCAGGTCAATTGATTCGACTACCCGGCGACGATAGCATCGAAAGCCGGCTGTGCAGTCATACGCGGGCAGCCCCAACACTACCCGTGCCACAAAATTGCCTGTCCGGCTGAGGATGCGCCGGCGTAGACGGCAGTATCGTGTGCCACCGCCTTTGACGTAGCGCGATCCGATTACCACATCATGGTCGTGGCAGGCTCCAATGAGATCGGGAATGTACTGCGGATGGTGCGAAAAGTCTGCGTCCATTGTCAAGATGTACTGGTAGCCGCCTACCAGCGCATCCTTAAAACCAGCGATGTGGGCCGTACCCAGTCCCAGCTTAGCGGGCCGGTGCCGGACGTAGACATGACGCCTTTCCCGCGCCAGCGCATCAGCTAGTTCGCCCGTGCCGTCGGGCGAGTTGTCGTCGACGATGAAGATGGCCGGCGGTTCAGGCAAACGCAGAATCTCGTCTACCAGTTCCTCAATATTTTCGCGCTCGTTGTAGGTTGGGATGATGACGGCCGCGTGCATGGAAACTCCTTGCCATGGCTGAGATACCTAAATTGTAGTCCGTTTTGGCTCTGTGTGCAAGGCTCAAGGCAGTCGGGCCTGCGCAGCGGTTCCGAGTGAGTGAGGGACGAGGGCCAGTAGCATGGGCAAGGCAGCGGCCCAAGGATAGGGGTCGAGCGGTGAAGCGGAGGAGTTGAGGGGGCCTGGAGTACGAGTTTGGGGCCACCAAGTGCACAGCAGTTGATTCAGTGCTTATAGGTCATGGGACCACCTTAATGATTGGGCCCCGGTGATACGCCATCGTTCCGCCAGGCGGAAGCAAAATGACGATGCTGTGCAATTCGTGACGCCCCAGATCCGGCATCGGGAACTCTTGTTGGCTCGTGTACTCGAACACTTGCGGTTGCAGTTGGTCCTGCTCGCATGCAACGAGGTGCGAAGCCCCACCTTCCAAATCGACTGTATGAACTTCAATCCGGACAGGAATGCAATCTACCGTCAGAGTCTCGGCTTGAGGTCCTGATACCCGAAAGCGAGTCTCTACCACGAGCCTCTTGGCCGGGAATCCAGGCCATGGCTCGATATCGGATACTTCGACGTCGAGAACCTCGATCCAGGCATCGTATGGTGTCACCGGTGCGGGCGGTACGGCAACCTCGGCCTCGGTGGTGGAGGCAGGTTCTGTTTGGACCTCAGTTTCGGCGGGAGTAGGTTCCACGGTAGCACGAAGTTCCGCCTGCTCGAGAATCCAGTTTACCCATGCGGCTGTGTCAACCCCCGAAAATACCATCTCTTCACCGGTTTCATCGTGATAGACGCGCGTCTGCCAGACCTGCTCCTCGTGCCCATCCGTGACGCAATCGAAGAACAACGAGAAGCCGGCATATTGGCGCCACTTGGGGGGGCTTGATACCGCCTCTGGATCCTTCGCTGTCTCCACTTCCTCTACTGACATCTTATCCGCTACTTCCTCTTCCACGTCTTCAAGCAACCTGGCCTCGGTGTTCGCCTGCTGAGCCAGTTCTCTGGCCTGGCCGATCCAGTTGTTGGCCTCAATTCTCTCGGGTGGGACCTTCACACCGGACTGCTCGCGGAGGGCTCTTGAGAGTTGGTCGGGTGTATACTGAGCCAGGTCGGCAAATCGGCGAACGCCGATTTTGTACAGAGCCTCTGCAAAAGTCG
>JBHIAO010000046.1:0-21248 GCA_046758565.1 Anaerolineae bacterium | reverse complement strand
CGTACATTTCCAATGTGGTGTTAAGCGCATCCTTGGGCGTACCGCTGACGAAGGTAACGATGGCCGGCGCGGCTGCCATGGCAAAGCCACCTATGCCGGCCGTCTCGGTGATGGTACTATCGCCGATGTCGCCGCTGGCATCTTCGGCGGTGAAGCCGGGGAAGTAGAGACCCTGCGGTGTCGCCACTGGCGCGGTGAACCAGCGGTCGCCCAGCCCGCTGACGCGGATGCCGAAGTCGGTGCCGTTGCGGGCCATGGTGGTGACGATGGTGCTGCCCTCGACACCGTGGCCGGCGTCGGCCATGGCCTTGCAGGCAGCCATCACCGGGTTGAGCACGCTGAGGGCGTTGTCGCCCAGAAAACGCAGCACCTCGGCCGCTACGTCTGGACTGGGGGCGGTCTGCGCGATGAACGGCGCCAATTTTGTGGTATAGAGGATCGAGCCGGCCTTGTTGCGGTTGTGGCCCTCGTCGCCCATGTGCAGCGCCTCGGCCAGCAAGGCGCGGATGTCAATCCCGCCGCTGGCCTCGACGGCGTCGGCCAGGACGGGGGCCATGACGTCCTCCATCCAGCGCAGTTTCGCCAACACCTCTTCGCTGTACGCGCCGTAGCGCAGTACTTTGCCATAGCCTTCGTTGAGATTGGAGAACGCCAGGTTGCCATGAGTCTTGTTCTCTATGGTGTAGACCGACATGGAGGGGGAGATCACGCCGGCCATCGGCCCCACCGCCTGGTGATGATGGCAGGGCTCAAGATCAACCTCCCCCGCCTCCACCAGAGCTCGTGCTTGGGCCTCGTCTTCGGCCATTCCCTCGAAGATTAGCGCCCCGGTGATGGCGCCTCGCATTGGCCCTGACGCCCGTTCCCAGGTGATGGGCGGGCCGGCATGCAGCAGCAGGTTGTCCCGCATCCCGGGAATCACGTCCCGCGCCTTCCCCAGCCCTACCAACACGGGGTGGGCTTCCATCATGCGTTCTGTGGCTTCGGTGTTTGCTTGTTCGATGTTCATTGCTTAGTCCTTCCGGTGTGGTGTTGGGTAGTTGGGTAGTAGGGTATTGGGTATTGGGTATTGGATATTGGGTATTGGGTATTGGGTATTGGGTGTTAGGTGTTAGGTATTGGGTATTGGGGGACGGTTTCGAGCCATTCCAACTCGTACTGAGTGAACAAGGGTTCTGCCGCGTCGCTTATCCAATCCATGACGTATTCGCCGGCAGCTTCGCGCACTGCTTTCGACCGTGCCTGATCACCACGACGTTGGGCTTTGGGAGCGGAGGCGAAGGAATTCAACTGGCGTGCAAGACTTGTCAACCTGGACACGTAGCCCTGCACCTGCTCAGTTGACATTAACTCACGCGCTACAGCTCGGTTGAGCCAATACTTGGTTTCGAAGAGGCTGCCGCGCGCATAATACAGGAACTGAAGCTTTTCACCGTAATGAAAACGGCCATACGACTCAGCAATGTTCGCCCCGATCGAGTCTGCAGCCTTGGCCAGTTGCTTGCCAACGACGTCCCGCGCAAACCAGTCCCACCGCACGACCAGCCGCCAAATGTCATCGGCCACAGCCTCCGCAGCCTGCAACACCCTCAAGTCCTCAAACTTCATCGCCATCTCTCACCTCCTTATGAAAACCAATACCCAATACCCAATACCCAATATCCAGTATCCAATCTCGCGTAGCTGGGCAGTTACGCAGTTACGATGAAAGTTGACAACCAGCGGTTTTGTGGTATACTTGGTATGGATCGGGTGACCTGGGGACCTCCCGGTAACCACCCCGGGGGCTGAACCAGGTTGTCCCGCCGTAAGGCGGTCCCCGATCTTTTTTATTTCACCTCGTTGAGGAGTTCCTCCAGAGTAATCACCCGATCTGGCGCCATCTCTCCGCGGTAGGTGTAGTAAGCCCTGTCGTGAGCGCGTGGTTTTTTGCCTCCCTGATATATCAAAGCAAAACGTATCTGGTCTGCCTCTATTGATACCTCCGCCCGCCGTAGAAGGTATAAAAGATGCTCCTTGATCTTATCACTGTGCCCTGGATATTCGATGTCAATCGTCACCAGGCTGAACTTTCGGATGTGGTCCTTGAGGAGCAGGTACAGGCCAATAGCAAAGACCTCGAGGTACAAGGTGGTACCGGATTTACCTTGCTGGCGAAGAGCTCTCAAGCTGTCCCGCTTCACCGTTGCCGGGATGAGGATAGCGTAGCTTTCTGAATTGGAAAATGCAAGAACGGTGGGGACTTTTGTGTCTCCAATCTTGCCACTTTGGTCGACCTCAACATGCATGATAGGTATCCTGGTGCGAACAACAGGATAGCACTGCGAAATTCCGAAGTCAAGCCCCCGCCAGGAGTTGCGCTGTCGCTCCACTCCTGGCTACCGCTTTCGCCGCTCTTCGAGCTCACATGTGGTGAATTCCGACAGGGAGTGGCGAAGGTTGTAGCCGTGAGTGGAGGGTGGCGTGAATGCGCCACCTGGAACTCACGGCGGGCCTCGGTGAAATGCAACCCGGTGTTCATGGTGCAATTTCAGTAACTTCTCAGCCGCTCCAAAATCGCCATCAACCTCTCATCCCCCCCCGCCGGCGGTCTCCAATCCACCTGGATGACTGAAGCGCCCTGGGTCGTCAGGCTTTCGGTGAAGGACTCCAGGCCGACGTTGATGGCTGCCAGAGGTTGATGCAGCACGGCCAGGTCTACGGATTTCGGATTTCGGATTTCGGATTTCGGATTGAGGGCCTGAACCAACTGTCCCACGTAGCGCACTGCTACTTCGTTGCTGGTTTCGACCCGCGCCCCCGATGTTTTGAGCTGCTCAACCTGCGCCTGGAGGTCTTGCGGATCCTCGTCGGTGCCGACGACGACGGCAACGACCTCCAGATGCCGGCCAGCCTCTTCCGCGTGCCCCCGCGCCCGGGCGATCGCGGGAGCTAGTTCGCTGGCCGGATCGGGGTGGGCGCCGTAGCCCAGCACCACATCCAGCAGGATGACGGCTACCTCAGGGTCATCGGCCTCCTGGTGCAGCCGGCGGATGCGGAGATCGTTGTCCAGCATGGGGTGCAGCCGGCCCACGGTGAACTCATCTTCGCCCAGGTCAACGACGGTGTGAGCCTGGCTGACCAGCGCGTCGTCCAGGCGGTAGTCCTCATCGAGTGGGGTATTGGAGTAGACGGCGGGTAGATAGTCTTGCAGGATCAACAGGGCTTCGTAGGCCAGGGTTCCGCCCGAGAATAGACCCCGCAGGTAGCGCTGCCCCGGCGCGAAGAGGGCCGGATTCAGGTCCGGGACAGCTTCCGCGTCAGGGGTCGAGGCAGCGAGCTGCACAGCCAACTCGGCGGCTTCGTCGAGGGTGGTGGCGAAATGGAGGCCTGCCCCGGCCCAGGGGTTGCCCATTTGCCGGGCCGGCGGTACGTAGCCGATGAAGTCCACCACGACCGGTTTGTCGGCTGCTCGGGCGACCCGTAGCAGATCGGCGGCCACCTGCGGGGCCGGCGGTTTGGAAATGAGCACGATGACCCGCGTCTCGGGGTCCCGGCCCAGGAGATCGAGCCCTTGCCGAGCCGTCACCGCGCCCACCGCCTCGGAGAGGTCGCGCCCGCCGGTACCGATGGCATGGGTGATGCCGCCGCCCAACTGGTGAATGCGGGACGTTACGGCCTGCAACCCCGTGCCGGCTGCGCCCACCACTCCAATCGGCCCCCGCCGCACGTGGTTAGCGAAGCCCAACCCCACGCCGTTCACGATGGCCGTGCCGCAGTCTGGCCCCATGACCAGCCGGCCCTTCTCCGCAGCCATCTGCTTGAGTGCAATCTCGTCGTCCAGCGAGACGTTGTCGCTGTAGAGGAAGACGTGCTTGCCCAGGCGCAGCGCCTGGCGCGCCACGCCGGCCGCGTACCGGCCCGGAACGGACACCAGCACCCATTGCGCCTCCGGCAGCATCTCCGCCGCCGATTCGACACTCCGGGGGCGGTATTCCTGTTCGATGATCGAGCGCCGGCGCGCCAGGAGTTCGTCCAACTGGGCCAGAGCGGACTCGGCACTGGCCTCGTCCTGAGCCTTGACCACGATGACCAGGTCATCGGCCCTGGCAGCATCCGCCTCCGGCGGCAGCAGGCCACTCTGGTCAAGCAGCTCCTTGTTGGCGGCGGTGCCCATCACCACGCCGGCATCGAGCACGCCGGCCAAGTCAACCAGAGACCGCTGCAATTGCATCAGCACCACAGAATCGTAGTAAGCACCACGTCGAACTTCTACTTCTAGTGCTGTCATAGCTATCTCCACAGGATTTGGCTGCGATACCTTTCAATAGGTTCATAAACGCACTGATTTCGCGCCCAATCAACCCGTTTTAACGGGTTTCGTAGTATCAGGCGGGCAATTCATTGCTCGCCTCCCCGCGAAGGCTGAGCAGAAAACCCAGGCCCAGTCCCTTCAACGCCTCTTCGGTCGGCAAACCGGTTTGCGTGTCCCACCCCAGATAGGCGTAGTATTCATCCAACATTCTTTCCACGTCGTCGGGATCCAGATGTGCTCCGCGATACGGCCCGCTGGAGACTTCACTTTGAAAGAACCGTTCCGGCAAAAAGTCGTCCTTGCGTGAGTAGCCGCCGTGGATATAAGAAAAATAGCGCTCCATCGTGTGACAGCGAAGCCCCCGGCGATGCAACTCGTCACCGCTTATTTTCATGCCGGTCACCAGGTACAACAGTTCAGCCAGCTCATCGGGATTGCCCATGCTCAAATCATACCAGCCATAGACGAAGTAACACAACCCCAGGCTATCAACGACGCACTTCAGGCCTTCAGTCCATGCCACGAGCCGGCCTTTTCCTTCGTAAGTGCCTGGATCACCAACGCTGGGGTTCTTGAATAACCTCTGCCCAAGCTCAGGAGAAACACGCCGGTTTTCCGTCTGCGGCGAGCCGCCGAGATGTCCGCCGCCTCTGGTTGAGGTCATCACTCCCAAGGACCAGGCTCGATGGGAGCGCAATCCTTGCTCATTAACCCCCACTCGTTTCACTGTCATGGCAAACTTCTGACTGCCATTCCCGATTTCTTGTGCTGCCTCAAAAACGCCTCTGCCAAGGAGCTTGCCCAGGCCAATCCCTTCTCCAATTTGCCTGACCAACTCCACAGCAGAGCGGCCGTCCCCCCATTCCAGGCGAATGCCTCCAGCCTGTTCTGCGGAGATGATGTCTTGCTCGGCACATTCTAATGCGAAAGCAACAGCCGCCGAAACCCCATCCACATCCAGCCCATATTCATTGCAGAGGGTATGCGCCATCAGCAGGTCTTCCGGCTCATTCACCCCCCAATTCGACGCCAATCCCCTCACCGAATTGGCGTGCATCCCCTCGCTTAGCAGCCTCCCGTACCTGGACGACTCCATTTCGTACAGATGCAAGCATTGTACGCCGCAGCCGACACAGCCGACTCGATCAATTTCCCACTGCTTGAAAGTGCCCTCTCTGATCGGGGCAGATTCCTCGGGTGACAGATACTCATCCTGTAGATTTCTCACAGCCGTGGGTACCAGACCACTGAAGCCGCCTGCACCTGCCATGCCATGGGTCCCGCCTCTGATCAACCCGGCCGCTGCTTCAGAAGTATTTATCCGCCAGTTAAGTTGCTGGATCTTCGCCCTTACTCCCGCCTCATCGAAGACCGAAACCGGTTGATCTCCAACAGCCACGATGGCTTTTAGTCTCTTGGCACCTAATATCGCCCCGCTTCCGCCCCAACCGGCCGCGTGAGCCCGGTCGGCAATCAGGCAGGAAATTGCGACTTCTCTCTCACCAGCAGGGCCAATTCCCAGCAAACTGAGCGACGAGGAGCCGTGGGCCTCATGCAGTGCTTCGCGTAGCTGCGAGATCTTCAATCCACTTAGATGGCTTGCGTGTATCAGCTTCGCCCCGGAGTCCTGGAGCAAGAGATACACAGGAGTTTTGCTGGCACCCTGGACAACAATCGCGTCATAACCCGCCATCTTTAGCCGGGTTCCAAAGTCCCCGCCAACATTCGAATAGGAAATGCCACCAGATAGGCGGTTACGGGCGATGACTGCCGTTCGTGTTCCCAGAGGAAGTCCGGTTGCAACCAGCGGGCCGGCTGCTATGACGATGAATTCTGTTTCAGGGGAATCAGCGCCAGGTTGTTGATACCTGGATAGGAGAAAGGAACCGAGGCTTCTCCCGCCTATCCACTCCCCATAACGTTCGGTCCTCTCTTCCCGGAATTCAGCACGGGTTAAGTCCACCCACAGAATCTTTCCGCTATATCCAAATGACATTGATCAATCCAGGCCAGGCGAGGGGGGTGGCGCTAGGCCAGGGTTCTCCCTTCGCGATCGTAGTTCTGTCCCAGGAAGGCGGGGGCCCTCACCCACCTGAAAGCGAACATCATGACCAGGATGGTGGCAATGTAGGGTAGTGTGAGCAGAAGCTGGTAGGGGATACCAAATCCCCCAATCTGCACTCTGAGGGCCAAGACCTCTATGCCGGCAAAAAAGAGGGACCCAAGAAAGATCAGGTGGGGACTCCAGCCTCCGAAGAAGGTCAAGGCGATAGCGATCCAGCCCCTACCCTGCACCATTCCTTCGGTGAAGGTCCCGGTATAAACCATCGGCAGATACGCGCCGGCGACGCCCATCAGCATGCCCCCGACAATGGCTGTCGCGTAGCGCATCAGCGAGACGTTCACACCCAGGCTGTCGGCTGCTTTCGGGTTCTCGCCAACCGCCCTCAGTTCCAGACCGATGCTCGTCTTGTAGAGGAGATAGTAAAGGAAGATGGACAACAAGATCGCGGCGTAGACGAGCAAGTTTTGGTTGAAAAAAACGTCTCCCAGGATTGGTATTTGGCCCAGTGCCGGTATCGGCACGCCCTTGAGGGTGGGAATCAGTGGTGGCTGCAAGGTGACTCCCACCACGAATTTGTAGAGGAGAGTTGACAGGCCCACGCCAAAAAAGAAGAGCGCCAGACCGATCACGAATTGATTCATCTTCAGCGTCGTCGTGAAGTATGCCAGAGCCAGGCCGAATAGGCCGCCCACCAGCATCGCCAGGAGAAGGCCATAGAGCAGGCTGCCGTAGAGGTAGGCACCCAGAAATCCCACGGACGCCCCGACGAGCATGATCCCCTCCTGGGCGACGTTGAAGAGACCTGTTCTTCCGCTCAACATCGTCCCCTGACTGGTCAGGACATACGGGACCAGCGCCAACATCACAAGCCTGGCAAAGCTCACGATCTGTGTATAGAACTGATCCACTGGCTATCGCCTCCTGACCACGTCAGACAAAAGAACAAAGAGAAGAACCAGGGCCTCGACGATGAACACCATCTCGCCGGGTATCATCATGGTCCTCTGCATGGCGCTGGCGCCGACTTCGAGGACGGCGATGAAGAACGCCACGAAAGGAACGGCCAGGTTGTTGCCCCTGGCGATGAGACCGATGATGATCCCCAGGAGCAGGTAGTTTGATTGCAGCCCTTCGATGAGCCTGTGTTGAACGCCGGCCACCTCGACGGCCCCGGAGAGGCCGGCCAGGGCTCCGCCCAGGATCAAAGAGAGAAGAAACATCCGGCGGACGTCTATCCCATAAACCATTGAGGCTCTGGGGTTTGCGCCGGTCGCGACCAGTTCATAGCCGGCGGCGGTTCGGTTGGTATAAACGTACACAACAGCAGCGATGAACACGGCGATGATTATCCCCGAATGCAGCGGTGGCCTTGAGATAAGCAAAGGCAGCTCGCCACCGGCGCCGATGGGGATCGTTGTGGGATGTCCGGCCGTGGGGTCTCGCCAGACCTGGGTGGCGACGTAGTCGATTAGGCTGAAAGAAACGAAGTTCATCAGCACGGTCGTGAGGATTTCGTTGATGTTGAACCGGTAGAGCAGCCAGGCGGGGATGGCAGCCCAGAAGCCACCGAACAGGATACCGCCCAGGATGACCATAGGCAGCAGCAGGAGGGCGGGGAGGCCGGCGAACAGAATCCCGACGGCGGTCGCTCCGATGGCCCCGACGATGAGTTGTCCCTCCCCGCCAATGTTGAACTTGCCGGCAGCCAGGGGCACTGTGAAGGCCAGCGCCTGCAACAACAGTGGCACGAATTTCAGCAGCGTCTGAATGAACCCGTTGGGGGTCTTGAAGGAAGTGAACAAAATGGTGGCATACGCCTTCGGCACGTCGAAGCCCATCGCGGCGATGAAAATCCCCGCCGCCACAAAGGAAGCAGCCACAGCCAGGACGTAAGGGATCAACGTGCCGACCCGTGTCCTGACCTCGTGACCTGTGTCCGCTACCTGCTCGCTCATCTGACTCCGCTCATCATCCGTCCTATCTCGTACGCATCGAACTCGCTCCTCTCGAGGATCCCCACAATCTCGCCGCGGTAGATGGTGGCGATTCTGTCGCACAGCAGAAGAAGCTCGTCCAGATCCTCGGAGATCAGCAAGGTGGCCATCCCCTGCCTCTTTCGCTCCAGAAGCTTTGAGTAGACGAACTCCGTCGAGCGTATGTCCAGACCTCTCGTTGGGTTGTGCGCAACCAGGAGCTTAGCCGGGCGGGAGAAGGCTCGAGCGAGCATGACCCGCTGGATGTTTCCCCCCGACAGGTTAGCCGCGACCTCTCCTGGGCCAGGCGTCTTGATATTGTACTCGGAGATGAGCTTCCGAGCCACGTGGAAGATGGCCTTCCAGTCCAGGAAGCCGCCCTTGCTGTACGGCTCCTGGCGATGGGAGCCCAGGATGAGATTCTGAGCCACATTGGCGGTCGGTAGAAAGCCGTCCTGCAACCGGTCTTCTGGAATATAAGTGACCCCAGTCTCCAACCGCTGCCTGATTCCTGTGTCGGCGACGCTGGTGCCGTCAATCCAGACGTGGCCCTGGGCAATAGACCGTATGCCGATCAGGCTCTCGGCCAGTTCCTGCTGGCCGTTGCCGGCCACGCCGGCAATGCCAAAGATCTCCTTCTCACGGATCTGGAAGGAGCAATTGTTGACGAGCGGATTACCGTCTTCACTGACCACCTGCAGTCCTTCGACCTGCAAGACAGGCCTTTCGCCTGTCCGCAGGGCTTCCTGGCCGAGGCCGGACGCAGAGAACAGGATGCTTTTCTCGATATCCAACCCCTCGCCGACCATCCCCCTGACCAGGGACTCCTCGGAGGCTTCATCCCGCGGTACAGCAAGGACATTCCTGCCGTCCCTGAGCACCGAAATCCTGTCGCAGACGGCCATCACTTCCCTTAGTTTGTGGGTGATGAAGACAACACTCATCCCCTCCTCGACCATTACTCTCAGCGACTGAAAGAGAGAATCCACCTCCTGAGGGGTCAGGTTCGTGGTCGGCTCATCCAGAATCAGGATTTCGACTCCTCGATAGAGGGCCTTGAGAATCTCAACCTTCTGCCGGACTCCCATGGGGAGATCTTCTATCAGAGAACGTGGGTTGACCTCCAGCCCAAATCTCTCCGACAGGTCTTTGATCCTCTTCTCTTGTTCCTGGAGGTTCAACGTGGGGCGATTATTCAGAGGAGTTCCCAGAACAATGTTCTCGGCTACTGTGTAGCTCTCTATCTGAAGGAAATGCTGGTGAACCATCCCGATACCATGCCGGATGGCATCCCTGGGCGACTGGATCCTCACTTTCTTGCCGTGCAGGTGTACGTCGCCGGCGTCCGGTTTGTAGAGACCGTACAGGATATTCATCAACGTGGTCTTCCCCGCGCCGTTCCCGCCAAGAAGACCGTGAATCTCTTTGGTGCGTAGTTGTAAACTGACACCATCCAGGGCGACAACCGTCCCAAAGGACTTTTGCACGCCCTTCATCTCAAGTATGATCGGGTTTTTCATTGAATCCCACGAGTCAGTGACCGGCGTTAGACCGGAACTTGACTTCGCATATCAGGGTCGTAAAACGTGAAACGTGAAACGTGAGGGTGCCTTCTCTCACCTGCATCACGCTTCACGCATCACGTTTCACGCTGTCGGTGCTCTGTCAGTCTGTTCCGCCGGATACTGATACGCTTACTCTATCGGAGTGGTGTCCTTAACCACTTCGATCTTGCCAGACTGTATGTCGGCCAGGATCTGCTCGATCTCGCTGTTCAACTGGTCGGACACATTCCGGAGGGGCACCTGAATAGCGACCCCGGTGTCGAAGCCCAACGGATAGTACCCGCCGGTCTCGCCGGCCATTATCTTCTGCACGATCTCCTTTAGCGGCCCCGCCCAGTCGTAGAGCAGTGAGGTAATGTAGTTGTCGGGGGCGAAGTTGGCCTTATCGGTATACTTGGCCGTCGCCCACACCTGGCCAGGCGCACCCTTCACTGCCTCGAAAAGACCGAACATGCCCAGGTTGAGGGAGCCCATGATCACATCGACATCCTCTGCGATCATAGCATCAGCCAGTTCTCTCGCCTTGGTGGGGTCGTTGAAGTTGCCGGCCCAAACCGCCTTGACCTCCACGTCCAGACCCAGGTCGTCAATCGCTTGCTCGACGGCGTGGACTTCAGCATAGGAGAAGGGCAGAGTCAGCCCGCCGATATAGCCGATCTTGCCTGTCTGGGTCTGCTTCGCCGCCACGGCGCCGATGGCATAGAAACCGACGTGGAAGTTCCGGTCTATGACCCACATGTTCTCAGGCGCGTCTTCTACAGGCGCGTCGAACTCCCCGATGAAGTATACATCCGGGAACTCATTGGCCAGGTCCTTGGTCTGTGAAACGAACTGTCCGCCATGGGTGAAGATGATGTTGAAACCATCATCGATGTACTCGCGCATGACTCTGTCGACGTCCGGCACCGCCACACTCTCGGAGTACGCCACGTCGATGCCGAGGTCCGTCTGGACCGACGTGACACCGATGTAGCCGAGCGTGTTGTAGTCGGCATCGGTGATGACCCCGGGCAAAACTGCTGCCAGTTTGAATTTCGGGGAGGCAGCGGGAGCCGGCGTCTGGGCGGCCGGCACCGCGCACTGAGTGGCCACTATCGAGAGAACGACAAGAAGTGCCATCAACACATATCGGTGCTTACGCATGGATTCCTCCTCTTTCCAGGTTGACTCGACTGAGGGAAGCTGTACTCAGCGATGTGAGGGGCGCAAACGGCGGATTTCGGCCCGCAACACATAAAAGTATAGCATTGGCTGGAGGCGACGTCAACCGCCCAGGCAACCTCGGTGTGTGTGATGAGATAATGTGAGCTGTAGCATCGATGAAGACAGCCTGGGCACTAAAGGTCGCTCTGGCATCTTGAAATCCATGCCCACACGCAAGGCTTTCTTGGAAGACGAAAACCATCGTATTCGATTTGTCTATACACCCAAGCACACCTCCTGGTTGAATCAGGTCGAAATCTGGTTCAGCATCTTGGTTCGCAAGCTGTTGAAACGCGCGAGTTTCACCTCAGTCGAAGACTTTCGTCAACATATCTTGGACTTCATCGATTACTTCAACAAGACGATGGCCAAACCCTTCAAATGGACCTACACTGGACGCCCGTTGACGGCCTAACCACCGAAGGATTTGCGCCCGACTGTACTAGTGCTGCTGCCAGCGCATCCGGATGCGCCCCAGCCGATTTGAGCTCGGTATGGAGCGTTTCGCCGCCGGCGATGATCTGTTGGATCTCTTCTTCTGTGGCCATGTCTTCCTCACAGACCGCTCTGCCATCCGTGTCCGCCTCTGTCCTACTCCTATTGTACTCTCGTTTGAAGGTTTGACCAATCTGCAAGGCTCACCATGCACTGTCTCGTATCACACCACGACCAGGTCACGCGGGCCTCCCCTCCCTCAACTGCCGCAACAGCCAATCCTGGTCCACCGGCAGATCGTATATGCGGATGCCGGCGGCGTTGTAGATGGCGTTGACGATGGCCGGCGTCGTTGCGATGCTGGCAATTTCCCCAACGCCCTTAGCGCCGTAGGGACCAGACGAGATTTCGTGCTCCACCAGGTGGGTGATGATTTCCGGTATGTGGCGAATGCTGGGCATCTTGTACTTCGACAGCGTGTTGCAGAAGGGGATGCCATTCTCTAGCGGGAAGTGCTCGGTCAGCGCGTTGCCCAGACCCATGATGATGCCCCCCCGGATCTGTCCCAGCAGTCCCAGCACATTGATCGCTCGGCCGATGTCGTGGGCATTGACCACCTTGAGCACCACCACCTCGCCGGTGTCCAGATCCACCTCGACCTGCGCCGCCTGAACGCCGTAGGAGAAGGCAACGTGCATGTCACCCCCCTCACCCAGCGGCTGTGTCGCAGGAGCCACGAACTCGTGCTGTGCGATGGCCTGCCGGCCACCCTCCCGCGCCAACTGTACCGCATCGCCAATGGGCATAGAGCGCCCGTTGGCATAGATATACCCGTTGCGGAACTCCAGGTCGTGCTGTGACGCACCCAGGGGTTCGCACGCGGCCCAGGCCAGGATGTCGCGCACCTTTTCCGATGCCATCCGCGCGGCGTTGCCGGCGATGTACGTCTGCCGCGATGCGGTTGTCGGGCCGCCGTCTGGAGTCACATCGGTGTCGGGTTGTGCGATCTCGATGTGATCGATGGGAATGCCCAGCTCCTCGGACGTGACGATGGCCAGCACCGCCGGCAACCCCTGCCCGATCTCGGCCGCCGCTGTCCGCACCACCGCGCGCCCATCCTCAAACACCTCAACCTCAGCACCACCCTTGTCCGGCGCGCCACCACCCAGGCCAGTGTTCTTGTAACAAGCCGCAATCCCCCAGGCTCTGACCTTGGAGGAGCCAGAAGGGCCAGGTGAGCCAGAAGAGACAGGGGGACCTAAGGGGCTAAAGGGGCTGGGATGCGCTGTTTCTCTACCCCCTTCTGGCTCATCTGGCTCCTTTGCCCCCTTTGTCTCCTCTCTAATAGTTTCCTCCACCCGATCCAAACACTCCACCAGCCCCACGCTCTCCCGCAGCACCTGGCCCGTCGATGCGGTTGAGCCAGCCCGCAGGGCGTTGATGCGGCGGAACTCGACCGGGTCCATGCCCAGCTCTTCGGCCACCAGGTCCATGTTGGACTCGACGGCGAACGCGGACTGGGTGACGCCGAAGCCGCGGAAGGCGCCGGCCGGCGGGTTGTTGGTGTAGGTCGTATAGCAGTCGATCTTGACGTTGGGGACCTGGTAGGGGCCGGCGGCGTGGGTCGCCGCGCGGGTCATCACCTTGTCGCTCAGGCTGGCGTAGGCGCCAGCATCGCCCCAGATCTCGGCCTGCACGGCCACCAGCCGGCCATCCCGCCGGGCGCCAGTCTTCAGGCGGATCCGGGTGGCGTGGCGCTTCGGGTGGAAGCGCAGCGACTCTTGCCTGGAGTACAGGACCTTGACCGGCCGGCCCGTCCTCTGGGCTAGCAGGGCGGCGTGGATCTGGCCGGCGATGTCCTCTTTGCCGCCGAACCCGCCGCCGATAAACGCACCCTTCACCCGCACCTGCTCCTCCGGCACGCCCAGACAGGCGGCGACTTGCCGGCGGTCTTCGTATGGAATCTGTGAGCCGACAATCACCTCGATCTTCCCGTCCTCCGCTATGCGGCCGATGGAGCACTCCGGCTCCAGGAAAGCGTGCTCGTACATCGGCGTGGTGTACTCGCGCTCGATGATGACGTCGGCCCCTTCAAAGCCGCGCTCGATATCGCCCAGACGAACTTTGATGTGTTTCAGCAGGTTCCCGCCTGGGTGAATCTGCGGTGCGTCGTTGGATAAAGCCTCTTCGGGGCTCGTGACCACCGGCAGGGGCTCGTAGTCAACCTCGATGAGTTCCAGAGCCTCCTCGGCGATCTCCTGCGTGTCGGCGGCGACGATGGCCACCGGGTCGCCGATGTAGCGCACCTTGCCGTCGGCCAGGGCCGGCCAGTCGTTGAAGATGAGGCCGTGGTTCTTCTCACCGGGGATGTCGTAGGCGGTCAGGACGGCGTGAACGCCGAGCAGGGCTTCGGCCTGGCGGGTGTCTATGGACTTGATGATGGCGTGGGGATAAGCGGCGCGCAACGTTGCGCCGTACAGTATGCCCGGGAAGGTATAGTCGTCGGTGTACCTGGCCTGGCCGGTGACTTTGGCGACGGCGTCGGGGCGGGCGACGAGCCGGCCCACCACCTTCAAGGCTTTCGGGCTCACGGGCAGCCAGCCATCGCCGTGCTCCGCTGTGAGTTGGCCGGCGGCGGCGTGGACCGCATCCATGATTTCGATGTAGCACCCACAACGGCAGTAGGTGTCCTTGAGTGCCGTTTTGATGTCGGCGTCGCTGGGCCGGGGGTTGCGGTCCAGCAGAGCCTTGGCGGTCATGATGAAGCCGGGGATGCAGAAGCCGCATTGGACGGCACCCTGTTCGACGAAGGCGCGTTGCAGCGGATGCAGCTCGCCGTTGTGGGCCAGCCCCTCGATGGTCAGAACCTCGGCACCCTGGGCTTTCAGCGCTGGGTAGACACACGAGTCTACAGGCCGGCCGTTGACAATGACGGTGCACGCCCCGCACTCCGCCTCATCGCAGCCGATCTTGGTGCCCGTCAGCCCCAGCTTGTAGCGCAGGACGTAGGCCAGAAAATCGCCGCCGTCGACTTCAACCCTCACGGGTTTGCCGTTTACAACCATGTTCAACTCAGCCATCTTGATCTCCCGAGAGGAAATTGGTACATCTGCTCACAGTTTTGATACTCGCAGCACGTGTTCTGGCATTGCTAACGCCGGCAACCTCGCGTTGTGATAAGGTGCCCGCAGTTGCACTGTCATAGCCTTTAGTCGCCGGATGAGCACCTCCCGATGCATCTCAAAGTTGTTGATGAAAGGCTGATCGAAAGTGACCACGACTGAAGCGCCGAGTACTAGCTCTGTTGGATCAAGCCCGAAGCTGCGGTGGCTAAGGATGTTTGCTGTCTCCGGCGCGATCATCATGGAGACATTGGCTCGCTTGCCTCTCCTCAATAGACGAACGGCCAAGCTCTGCTCAGTCGTCGGTGGGACTCCAGCCAACGAGGCTCCGATACCCTCGATTGTTCTGCGAACAATGTTTTTATCGAGGAGCCACACGGGCGTTAGATCGGGCATCATGCTCGTTTAAGTCGTAAGGACCCGCTTCCTCCTCGGTGAAAATCCGGTTCCAGAGGGCATCTTGCTCTACCTCGGGCAATGCAAAGTATTCTTCATAAGTCAGACCCTCAACGAATTCGTCCTGGAGTGAAGGCAGCTCCCCCCCCGTCAGTTCCATGGCCGCGCGGCGGAAGTAAGCCCGCGCTTCACGCTCCTCTTCCAACACCTCAGGGATATGTGCCCGCTCCAGGTCCGGTACCAGTTGAACCAATTGATGCATCTCTTCGGGCGTCAGCCGCTGGAGAACCTGAGCCAGCCGGCGTACGTGTGGAGGAATCGACATTATACTAGCCATGATCACCACCCCCTCAATTCGAGCTTGCTTCCCTGACACGTGATAACGTCACACGAAACTCATGATCGACAAGTTGTTTTGTTATCTTGCTCTCCAACTCCCAAACGACGAGTACTTGTCCGCCAGTTCCAGCCGTGGTGCGGCCCAGGCTTCGCCGCGCACCCGGGCGACAGCCGTCGTCAGCGCCTTGGGCAGCAATGTCTTGATCATTTCCAGGCGGTACTCGCTCGTCGCGCGGTACTTCGAAGTGCGTGGATGGCATTCCGTCAGCGCAGCTTCAACCGCCTGCTGATACGCCACGTCGCCGGCCACCGCCCCCCGCAACACCTCTTCCGCCACACGAGACCGATACGGCACCGGCGCGACAGGGCCCAGCGAGACGCGGGTCTTCTCGAACCGCTCGCGGGCCGGGTCCAGCCGCACCATCGCCGCCACCACAAACATGGGCAGCGCCACGCCCTGAGGTCGCATCACGCGCGTGAAAGCCGATGCCTCGCGTTCGCCGGTGGGCCGGAAGCGCACGGCGGTCAGCAGCTCACGGGTCGCGTCCACCGCTGACCGGCCAGGGCCCTCGAACAGGTCCAACAGCGGCACCCACCGGCTGCCCTGACGATCAGTCACCTGCCCCTCGGCACCCAGGGCGGCCAGAGCAACCGTGCCGTCAGCAGCCGGCAGTGCGTGGGCCACATTGCCGCACAGCGTGCCCACATTTCGCACCTGTGGCCCGCCCACCACGGACGATCCCTCAGCCAGCGCCGCCCCGTGCTCCTGGATCAACGGCGACTCGACGATCTGTGTGTGCGTCACCGCCGCGCCGATGGTGATCCAGTTGCCTTCGTGGCGAATCTGGCCCAGCCCATCGATGTGTGTAATGTCAATCAGCGCCTTGACCGGCGGCCGCCGGCCTTCGTGCATCTCCAGGATCAGGTCGGTCCCGCCGGCGACGACCCGGGCCGCACCATCGTAGGCAGCGAGGAGGTCTAGTGCTTCATCCACCGTCTTGGGGGTATGGTAATGCTTCCAAAGGCTCATGGCATCGTGTTTCCGTTAGTTCCTCTTTAGTTCCCCTTAGTTCCTCTAAGTTCTCCTTTGTCACTGCTGTGCAAACGTATCAATCATCAATTCTGGATCCCCCAAGGGATAGAGGATGGGACATGTGGCTCCGTGGTCTATGTATTCCTGCACCTTGGCACGAGCATCCACGGGGGTGCCGCTGGCGGTGATGCGCTCGACCAGGTCGTCGGGTACGTATTGCATGGCCTGGTGGATCTGCTCTTTCGTGGCCGGCCAGCCCAGAGTGCTCTGGATTTTCCCAACCACGTCCTGGCTGACCCCACTGGCCTGGGCGATGTGCGGTTGCTGGGCCAGGTACTGGGTCAGGAGTTCCTTCGACCCTTCGATGGCCGTCTCACGGTCCTCGTGCACCGAGCAGACCACAAGTTGTGGACGGTCGATATCGTTCAGAGAACGGCCGGCCTTTCTGGCGCCCTTCTCCAACTGTTCCATCGCCATGTCGTTGTACGATGGCGGCACACAGTAGTTGAGAACCACCCCATCGGCGATTTCGCCGGTCAGCTCCAGCATCTTCGGGCCGGTAGCACCAATGTAAATGGGAACGTTTCGAGGTTCGCGGCGACCATGTACCACGTCCAGCTCGATGCCAGTCACGTGATGGAACTCGCCATGGAAGGTGACGTTTTCCATTCGGAGCAGCCGGCGAAGAACCTCCACCGTCTCGCGCATGGCTGTAAGCGGCTTGCGACGCTCGATGCCCACGTCCCGGGCCAGGGGATCCCACCACGCGCCGATACCGCAGATAATACGGTCAGGTGCCAGATCGTCGAGGGTAAGAAACGTAGCCGCCAGCAATCCGATATTGCGGGTCCAGTTGTTGATGACGCCACTGCCCACCTTGATCCGTTCAGTGACAGCGGCGTACGCAGCCATCGGTACCACGGCATCACGAACCAACCGCGACTCGGCTTGCCAGACGGCCTCGAAGCCCTTGGCTTCGGCATATCTGGCATATTCCATGCCGTCTTGGATAGGGTGTTTGTCCTGGAGATACAGCGCTATTCGCTCGGACGCCTGCGCCATGGGTCGTCTCCTCTGTCGATGCGTTGCTTGGGTTTGGAGCCGGCTGCGGGCCGGCCTGGTACGATATTTGTCAAGCACTCAGTAAAGCAACTAGATTGTACCCTAAAGCGGGTTGTCCGTCAACGTTGCCAATCCGCGTTGCGGATCGCTAGTCTGGTGCTCTGTCAATCCTGTTCTTGGTGGTTCGTAGTAACGACTTATGAAGTTTGAAATAATAATCAGGTCGCCCCCATCGCTTCACGTGATGACAGAGTGCTGGTTGAAGGCGAGTATCATTTGCTAGATTTCCACTTTACATTGTATAATTAACAAGATGCTCATCACACATATTTGTACGAGGTAAGTGCTGGTGTGATCACGACCGACAGCAGAACCTATATGAAACGGACTTGACCGGGGACAGAGACAACGTTGTCCACAACTCACGAGGAGGTACCTGTGGCCAAACAACAGGAAGAACTCGCCTGGCGCGTGGGTGGGCCCCAAGGTAGCGGCGTCGACACAGCTGCGGGGATTTTTTCCCGTGCTTGTGCTATTGGGGGGCTTCATCTGTTCGGCCGGCGAGAATATTACTCAAATATCATGGGCCGGCACAGCTACTACGATGTGCGTGTCGCGCACCATGTCTTAACTTGCCATCGAGACACGGTGGACCTTTTGACGACGTTCGAAAAGGAGACCCTGACCCGCCACGCCATCTCGGTCGTCGGCGGGGGTGGCATTATCTACGACATCGATGACGCCGACGTCGCATTGGATCGCATTACGTTTCTAGACAAGCGGGCAAGGGATGATCTGGGTGCGTATCTTGAAGAACAGGACCTGCCGCGGAGCACCGCCGGCCTACTTGAACATGCGCGTCAACGCGGTGTACACACTTTTGCTGTACCCTTCGGCGAGATCACACGGGCTCTCGCCGGGGAACTGGATGTGCCACAGGCCGTCGCAGACCGCACGTTGAACACCATCGCCGTTGCCGTTTCCTGTGCCTTACTGGATTATGATCCGGACTATGTCGCGAAAGCATTGGAGAGGACTTTCCCGGGCCGGACGAAGATTATCAACATGAACGTGCGGGCGACAGAACTGGCGTACGATTTCGTGCATGACGAGTTTAACACCGGGGATTTTAACTTCCGGCTGGTGCCGGAAGAAACAACCGAGCGGCGTCTATTCGTTAATGGCAACCAGACGGTGGCCATGGGCAAGCTGGCAGGCGGTATGACCTTCCAGACTTACTACCCTATCAGCCCGGCCACCGATGAGAGCGTTTACCTGGAAGCTCACGAAACTTTTCCGTCGCGCAACGGCGAAGAGGGCTCAGTCATTGTTGTGCAGACTGAGGACGAGCTCTCGGCGGTGACGATGGCATCTGGAGCGGCGCTCACCGGGGCGCGTAGTGCCACGGCCACCTCGGGTCCAGGCTTCTCGCTGATGGCTGAGGGGCTGGGCTGGGCCGGCATCAACGAGGTGCCACTGGTTGTCACGCTCTATCAGCGTGGCAGTCCATCCACAGGCATGCCGACCCGGAATGAGCAGGGCGATCTGCTATTTGCAATCCATGCCGGCCACGGTGAGTTTCCGCGGATCGTATTGGCCTCTGGCGACATCATCGAGGCTTTCTACGACGCCGCGCAGGCTTTCAACTATGCGGAGCGCTACCAGATCCCGGTAATCCACCTGCTTGACAAGTCGATAGCCAGTACGACCCGAACAGTACCTGCTTTCGATGTGGACTCAATAAGGATCGAACGCGGCGAGGTCTACATGCCATCGGCTAGTGGGAATGGCAGAGGTCCCTATCCTCGTTTTCAGCCGACTGAATCTGGCATATCGCCTCGTCCGCTACTGGGACAACCAGGGGGTACCCACTGGCTGACCGGCGGTGAGCATACCATATACGGCCGCGTCACTGAGGATCCGGTCGTGCGAGAACAACAGATGGAAAAGCGTGCCCGTAAGCTCGAATTGGCGGCGTGTGAGATTCCGGAAGACGAGAAGCTCAAGATCTACGGCGACCCTGCAGCAACCTTCACCATCCTGAGCTGGGGCTCGAACAAGGGCGGTATCTTGGAAGCCCTGGAGCGTCTCAGCGCAGACGGTATTTCGGCTCGTCTGGTACAGGTCCGCCTGCTGTGGCCTTTCCCGGCCGATGAAATCATGTCTTCTCTGGAGAATGCGGATCCCGTGGTCGTCGTCGAGTCTAACTTCTCGGGTCAGTTCGCGCGGCTCATGCGCGAGAACACCGAGCGCGTGACCGACTACCTGGTTGTCAAATACAACGGCCGACCCATGTCCGGTCAGGAATTGTATCGAGCGTTCAAAGAGATTCACGAAGGAACGAGTGAGCCCCGAGTCGTCCTTCGCAACCCCTACGAATGATAGAAGGATGGTATTGAAACAATGGTTGTTGCAACGATGCCCAGGATAACGATGAAGGATTACCGGGTTGAGAATCCCAATGACTGGTGCCCAGGCTGCGGCGACTTCGGCATTCTCAGTGCTGTGCAGCAGGCGCTGGCGGGGCTCGCTCTGCTGCCCCACCAGGTGGCCATCTTTGGCGGCATTGGTTGTTCGGGTAAGACCCCGTACTACGTGAATGCGTACGGTGTGCACACGTTGCACGGCCGGGTGTTGCCCTACGCCACCGGTGCCAAATTGGCGAATCCCGAGCTAACGGTCATTGCCGTCGGCGGTGACGGGGACGGGATGGCTATCGGAGCCGGCCACTTCGTAAACATGGGCCGGCGCAACCTGGATATGACGTACATTCTATTCAACAACGAGGTGTATGGACTGACTAAGGGCCAAGCATCGCCAACCTTACCATTGGGTCTCCGGACCAAGAGTCTGCCGGAACCAAACATTCAGGGACAGGTGAACCCACTGATGCTGGCGCTGGCGTCGGGGTTCACTTGGATCGGCCGTGGCTATGCCTACAACGTGCGCGATTTGGTCAACCTGATTCAGAAGGCGATCAAGCATCCGGGTCTCTCTTATCTGGACGTTCTGCAGCCGTGCCCGACGTACAATGATATTCACACCAAGGATTGGTTTGCCGGCAAGGACCTGGGGAACCGCCGGCCGCGTGTTTACTCCTTGGAAGAGGAAGGCTACGATCCGGTCGTCCCCGAGAGTGCTGACGAGGACACGGTGTTCGCCAGGATGCGGCAATTCATCGAGAAGGCCCATGAGTGGGGCGACCGGATTCCGACCGGGGTTCTCCTGGAGAATTGTGCGCTCTCGACCTTCGAGGAGCGCATCGCCGGGCGGGTTCCCAGCTACCGCAGGGCGCCGCCGGCACGTCGAGTCATCGCCGATGAGGATGGCCGGCCCACCACAGACCTGAGCGAAATCTTCGCCGAAGTGGCAATGACGTGATGCGTGATGCGTAAAACGTGATGCGAGTACGAGGAGGTGTCCTCACGTTTCACGTTTTACGCGGGTCCATTATGCACGCCCCTGCTCAGCACGCCACTCACACATCTCCAATCTCTAGTCTCAAATCTCCAATCCCGTGAGCGCAATACCCCTTGCAAACTGTTTCTGCACCGCCAGGAAAACCGCCACGACCGGCAGAGTTGTCATGACGGTAGCGGCCATGACGACGGGCCAGTCGGTGCCCAACTCACTCTGCAGCATGGCCAGGCCCACCGGCACAGTATACTTGTTGGGTGTCTGCAGGACGATCAGCGGCCACAGGAAGCTGTTCCAGGCCCACATGAAGCTGAACACAGCCAGGGCGGTGATGGCCGGCATCG
>JBHIAO010000045.1:0-21337 GCA_046758565.1 Anaerolineae bacterium | reverse complement strand
TGGGCGATCTGGAAAGCCGGCTGGGGAACATCGACGCCGCGCGCCAGCACTACGACGCCGCCCTGCCCCTCTACGAAGCCGAGCAAGCTCGCCTGGGCAAAGCCAACACGCTTCAGAGCCTGGGCGATCTGGAAAGCCGGCTGGGGAACATCGACGCCGCGCGCCAGCACTACGAAGATGCTCTGAAGCTCTACCGGCTGGAACGGGAGCCAGGTGGCATTATCAACACCTTCGCAGCCGCCAAGTGGGCGTGGCGCAAGCCTACGAAGAGATGCACCAGGCGGCCAATGACCCCGCTGCTGCGGCCATCGCTGCGCTGCTCCAGGTGGACAGCGTAGAGGCCCTGGCACAGGCCATCGAAGGGCAGCCGGCACTGCTCGAACTGCCCACGCTGGAGCAGATGACCGGATTGGTGGAACAGGCTCAGGCCGCCGGCGCCGGCCAGGAGGCAGCCGGCCTGCTGGCCCGGTTAGCCATGCTGATCGAGAATTACAACTACCAACACGCCGAGACCATCGAACCCGCAGCCCACAGGCAGTTCATCACCCTGCACGAACGCCTGCTGCCCCTGGCCGAAGAACTGGGCATCGACGAATTGACGGCCGGCCTGCACCGCTCCGCCGGCTGGGCGTGCAACACCCTGGGCAACCACTACGCCGACGCGGACAAGAACTTGGAGAAGGCCGTCGAAGCCTACACCCGGGGCCTGGCCTTCGACCCGGAGAACGCGATGCTCCTGCGCAACCGGGCCGGTACTCACCTCGATCGCGTCGATCTTGAGGCGGCTCGGGCCGACATCGAGTCCGCCGCAGCGTTGGAGCCCGAGGCAGCCCGCCTGCCGGAACTACGCGCCCAACTGGAAGCTCTGAGCCGCGCCCCAGGAGGAGAGAGCCAATGATCCAGGTGTTCCTGTCCTACGCCCGAGCCGACGGCCTGGAGGCCGCCACGAAGCTGCGCGCCGAGCTAGCTGCCATGGGTTTCGCCGTCTGGCGGGACATCGAGGAGATGCGAGGCGGGCTGGCCTGGAAGAAACAGCTTCACCAGGCGCTGGCCGCAGTGGACGCCGTGCTGGTCCTGCTGACGCCCGGCGCGGTGGCCTCCCCGACCGTGACCTGGGAGTGGCAGACCGTCCTGGTCATGGAAAAGAGACTCATCCCCCTGCGGATCATCCCTTGCGACGTGCCTGCTGAGCTTCAGCGCCTGCACTATCATTCCCTGCACGATCCGACGACCTATACGCTGGGCCTGTCGAAGCTGGCCCGGGACCTCATGGCCCTGGGCCGGGAGAAGGGACAGCCGACGCCCGGGACGGGCTGAGGCGATCAATACGTCGTCGTCGACGCCCGCAACACGAGCATTGGCCCCGGCGCCACGACCATCAACGTGGCCGGGGGCGCAGCCGTGGATGCCGCGGCTGCGGCCCGCATCGTCGCCTACCTGCGCTCGCTGCAGCATGGCGGCCTAAGCTCAGACCAGACCGCCGAGTTGCAAGCCATCCTGCAGGACCTCCAACGCCAGGTTCAGGCCGGCTTTAACAGCCTGCAGGCCGGCCAGGCCAGACTCCTGGCCCGCTTCGAGGAGGGCGAACAGCACATTGTGGCCGTGCTGCTGGCCAGGCTGGATGCGCAGCAGGCAGCCCTGATGGACGCCCTGCTGGAGGTCCTGGAAGGCGGCTACGTGGCTGCCGATGAGCTCGATCGGCACCTGGCAGTCCTTGAGGTAGCGTTGCAGGAGGTACAACAGCGAGCCGCCCAGATCGAGGACCGGCAGCTCGTCCAAAGCGCCCGCCAGGTGGCCGAGCTGGTCAGTGCACCCGGCCTGGATGCGAAGCACAAGCTAAAGGTGACGTTACCCCTGATCCCGGCACTGCTCGCCTACGAGGGAGAGATCGAGCTGAGTAGCCGCCTGAACCTGGAGGAGACCTGGCGCGCACTGAGACAGTGGATCTCCAGGAAACCCCCTCCTATTGACGCGCCCTCTGCAGACGATTGAGCACCGTCAGCGGTGCCCGCGCCGCCTGCCGAATCATCAGAACCGCGTCCTTCTGCAACCTCCGGTCAGGTTCTCTGGATGCTGGCTTCTCACTTCTCTCAAGCGCTCATACTACCCGTTTTTCCAGGTTCATCCTCACCAAATCACCGATGCACTGGACTTCGCCTTGGTGTACACTTATTCCATAAGAAACAGCATGACTCAGTGCGTTTCTAACGCACTTCCCGTATCAGCCGGTGGTTTCAACCATCGGCCATCGGCGGGACTGGTCGAATGGAGGTTGAACCATGGCGGATGTTTTGAAAAATGTGTCGGATGCCCTGGCTGCGACGGCGGAGGCCGCCGGCTCGCATGTGGTGCGGGTCGAGGCACGACGCCGGCTGCCGGCCAGCGGCATCATCTGGTCAGATGACGGTGTCATCGTCACCGCCCACCACGTCGTTGAGCGGGACGACAACATTAGCGTGGGCCTGCCCGATGGCGAAACTGTCTCGGCGGAGTTGGTCGGTCGGGATCCGACGACGGACCTGGCGGTATTGCGCGCGCAAGCCACAGGCCTGACATCGTCCACCTGGGCCGGCCCCGACGACCTGCGCGTGGGGCACCTGGTGCTGGCCCTGGGCCGGCCTGGCAAGACCGTACAGGCCACTTTGGGCATCGTCAGTGCGCTGAGCGAGAGCAACTGGCGCACGCCGGCCGGCGGAGAACTGGACCGCTACCTGCAAACCGACGTGGTGATGTACCCTGGGTTCTCCGGCGGCCCGCTGGTCGATGTGACGGGCCAGGTGATCGGGCTGAACACCTCGGCGCTGCTGCGGGGCGTCAGCCTGACGGTGCCGGCCCCCACCGTGCGCCGGGTGGTCGAGACGTTGTTGGCCCACGGGCGAGTTCGGCGGGGCTACATGGGCATCGGCGCCCAGCCGGCGCGCCTACCGGCCAGCCTGGCGGAGCACCTGGGCCAGGAAACCGGCCTGCTGCTGGTGTCGGTCGAGCCCGGCAGTCCCGCCGAGCAGGGAGGGCTTGTCCTGGGCGACACCATCGTGTCCCTGGATGACCAGCCGGTGCGCCACCTGGACGATCTGCTCAGCCTTTTGAGCGGTAACCGGGTAGGTGCGTCGGTGCCGGTGCGCATTCTGCGCGGCGGCCAGGTGCAGGAGCTTCAGGTCGTTATCGGAGAGCGAGCTTAGCCGGCTGATGGCAGATAGCTGATGGCAGATGGCATATCGCGTATCGTATACCGCAGATAGCCGATGAGCATAAGGCGTCAGCCATCAGCTATCAGCTAGCAAACGGAGGTCAAGGTGTCCGATTCGTTGCGGCAGTTGAACTCGGAGATGTCGACCGTGGTGGACGGTGTGCGGCGCAGCCTGGTGCAGATCACGAACGGCCGGCGCGGTGGTGCTGGTGCAGGGACGATCTGGCATCCGGACGGGTTGATCATCACCAACGCTCACGTGGTCCAGCGCCCGTCGCTCCACGTCACCCTGCCGGATGGGCGAAAACTGCCGGCGCGGGTTCTGGCTTATGATAGTCAGCTTGATCTGGCGGCACTGACCGTGGATGCCAACGACCTGCCAACCATCGAGCCGGGTGAGTCAACGCGACTCCGGCCGGGGGACTGGGTGCTGGCGCTGGGCCATCCCTGGGGCGTGATGGCTGCCGCGACAGCCGGCGTGGTGATCGATGTAGGGGTGCCGCTGGAGATGGCGGCGTCGCGGCGCGAGTTGATCCAGGTCAGCTTGCGCGTGCGCCCAGGGAATTCGGGCGGGCCGCTGGTGGACGTGGATGGCCGGCTGGTGGGTATCAACATGATGATGGCGGGCCCCAGCGTTGGTCTGGCGGTGCCTGTGCATGTTGTCAAGAGCTTTCTGCGCCAGGCACTGGCATAACCAAGTTGACAAATCAAAGAGTTGATATATAATTGCCGCTTAGTTAGATGAAGAAAACGCTATTGGCTGTCTTGGCCCATCCTGACGACGAAGCCTTTGGAACTGGAGGCACGCTGGCCCGCTATTCAGCCGAGGGCGTACACGTCGTCCTGGTCTGTGCCACTCGAGGAGAGGTGGGCCAGATCTCCGATCCCAGCCTTGCCACGCCCGAGACGCTGGGCGCGGTGCGCGAAGCCGAACTACGCTGTGCTGCCCGGGCGCTGGGAGTCGCCGAGGTCATCTTCCTGGGGTATCGGGACTCGGGCATGGCCGGCACAGCCGAAAACGATGCCCGACGCGCCTTCGTGAACGTCCCAGCCGAGGCGGTGGTTCCTCGCCTGGTGGGCATCATTCGCCGGCTGCGTCCCCGCGTGGTCGTCACCTTCGAACCCCAAGGCGGCTACGGTCACCCTGATCACATCGCCATCCATCGACACACAGTCGCCGCTTTCCACGCTGCAGCCGACCCGGCCCGCTATCCCGACCAGGGCGCGGCCTGGCAGGCGGATCGCCTGTTCTACACAGCCATCCCGCGCTCGTTCTTCCGAGAGGCGCGCGCTCGGATGGTCGCGATGGGCGTGGACACCAGCATGTTCGAGCGCCGCGAGGAGGCCGGTGCCGGCTGGCCCGACGATCAGATTCACGTGGCGCTGGATGTGCAGGATACCATTGAAGCCAAATGGGCGGCGCTGCAGTGTCACCGCACTCAGTTCGGTCCCGATAACCCCTTTCACCAGTTGCCAGAGACCGTGGTGAAGGACATGATGAGTCGCGAGCACTTTGCTCTGGCCTGGCCGGAGCCGAAGCCAGGCCTACAGCTACCAGACCTCTTTGCTGAAATGAGTTAGTCTAATCAGAGGAGTTGCAACTGTGACCGACCCTGTTCATGTCTTGGGATTTGCTGGCAGCCTGCGCAAAGGCTCATACAATCGCGCCACACTGCACACTGCGCTCCAGTTGTTGCCAGACGGCATGACACTGGAGATTTTCGACCTCTCCCCCATCCCGCTCTTCAACGCCGACGTGGAGGCGCTGGGTGATCCGGAGCCGGTCCGCCAGTTCAAGGAGCGCATCGCTGAGGCCGACGCGCTTTTGATTGCCACGCCAGAGTACAACTACTCGATCCCAGGTGTCCTGAAAAACGCCATTGACTGGGCCTCGCGCCCGGTCACGAGCTCGCCCCTAAACGGGAAACCGGTGGCGATCATGGGCGCCGGCGGTATATTCGGCACCGTGCGAGCACAGCAACACCTGCGCCTCATCGCCGTCCACAACGACATGCGCGTGCTCAACAAGCCACAGGTGCATATTATCCGTCCGTGGGAGAAGTTCGACGCCGATGGTCGGCTCACCGACGAGACGATTCGCGAGCGGATTCGCGATTTACTGGAGGCGCTCGGCACATGGACCCGGCAGTTGCGGTTTGACAGTAAAACGTAGAACGCGAAACGTAAGGTTCTTGCCGCGGCAGAAGCATCGCGCTTCACGCTCTACGCTGTCGCCTGCCCTGCAGGTGGGCCCGGCCTTCCACGGCCGTTGTGCTCTCTATCGCCCCTGTCGATCCCGCCACTCCTGAATCCAACCAGCGTGTCCCTCATAGTGATGCCACGTTGCCCCGTTGAGCCATGCCTGGACGTAGCGATTCCATTGCTCCGGTGACAGGCTGTCAAGCACATCCATCAGGCGCTGGTGGCTCTCCTCGAATCGTCTCTTGACCTCATTGAGGGGCACGTCGCGGTCTTCTTCCGCCCAGCGGGCGTTCCACGCCTCGTAGTTCCGGTAGTCACCGGGCAGACGTTCGCCCCGCAGGTGGTGCTCAATTGCCGCAGTGGTGGTCTCCTCCCATCGTGCGATGTGCGACATTACGTCCTTGCCGCTCCAAGTTCCAGTCATACCAGGTGTAATGAGTTGCTCGTCTGTCAAGCCCTCGAGCGAACCCAGCAATTGGGCGTAGGTCGTCTCAATACGCTCGAAGAACTCGTCTGGCGACCGCAGTTTTTCCGTAGGTTCGTTGGACTGAGCCGAAGTCTGGGTTGTCATCGTTGATCCCCTTTCATCTGGCAGCACCGTGCCACTATCCGTCCGTCGTCTGACCTGGTGCGTGGATTACGTGCGATTATAACGTCTCGGCGTGGACAATGTGTCCCTTTTCCTCCGCTTCTTGGGGCTCGACTTTCCACAGCTTCTCGGGATCGGTGATGTGATCGATGAACAGGATGCCATCAAGGTGATCGATTTCGTGTTGGAGAGCGCGGGCAAGGAACCCCTGGGCTTTGATTCGAACTTTCCTACCGGTGCGGTCCAATCCCTTGACCGTCACGGCGGTGGCACGTTCCACATAGCCGTAGATATTGGGAATTGACAGACAACCCTCTTCACCTTCCTCGATCTCATTTGACATCCGAGCAATCTCGGGGTTGACCAGAGTGTATAGCCATGTGCCGGCCTCCGGGTCCTCGAAGTCTTTAGGAACCTCGACGACGATCACGCGGAGCGGCACGTCAACCTGCGGGCCGGCCAGCCCGATGCCGGGGGCGGCACGCATCGTCTCGACCATGTCCTCCATCAGTTGCTGGATGGCCGGCGTAACCTCGCGAACCCGCTTCGCCTTTTGCCGCAGAATAGGGTTGCCCTCGTCGATTGTCACAATCTTGCGAATGGCCATACAAATCCTTTCCTACGGTGGAATTATAGCTTCCACACGAAGCTCTGTCAAAGATTTCAAATGAAAGTGTTGCAAAACTAATCGGTATCCTCACCGTTTTGAACGCCGGCCGGTACGCTGGCTGTGAACCAACGCTGCCGGACCCACCAGGCGAGTCCAGCTAGGACCAGGCCGGCTAGTAGCGTCAGGGCCGTCCCCGGTCCAGTCTGCCGGTCGGCGACCGGGGGAAGGAGGTCTGCCAGGGGTAGGCCCGTCTCCGGCGGCGTTGGCGTTTCTGCGGGCTCAGTTGCTGGGGTGGGAGTTACAGTACCCGGCGCTGTGGGTGACAGCACGACCGGCTGTTCGAGGGGCTCTTGTGTGGCTGCCGGCGCCCGCCGGGTTGCCGTCGGCGGCAGGCCGATGGTAATGGCCGGTGTCAGCGTGATGGGCGGCGTGCCTGTGGACGTCGGCGTTGGACTGTGTAGCTGAGGGGTAGCCGTTTGACGGCGCATAGGCGTGGGGGTCGGGCTGAGGCGAACGGGTGTATTCGTTGGGGGGCTCGTCGGTGTTGGCACAGCCGGCTGCGGATACCCATCCAGTGTTGCCGAAGGTGGAGGATAGTCCTGTGCCTGGGCGGCACCGCCGTCCGTCGGCGTGAGTGACGAGAGTGTGTGCAGAGTAACGGCGTAGATCAGCATGAGTGCCGCACTGACGATAGCCGTTCGGCGGTGAAAATGCATGCCACATATTGTAACACGTGCGTCCGATCTAGCCAATTCGTTTCTCGGGCCGCTGACCGTCGACCGCCGGCCCAGGTTGCCTGAATGTCGGCGCTGTCTGTCGTACGCGGCCTGACCTGAGCATAGCCGAAGGGTCGCCGATCCGGGCATTGAAAGGCTACTCTCACCCAGAGTATCACTACTTGGGAGAGCTCTTAATGTCGCCGAACTTACTTGCCGCGTTGGGGGGTGGCCGGTATAATTCAATGTCGCTTATTTTCGATTCTCGAGAGCGCCGCCAGTGTAAAAAGGGAGAAGTGGATGTCGGTTACAGTGTTGGTTGGTGCAGACGCGTTCGAAGAACTGCAGGGAGCATGGAATGGGTTGGTCATGCGCAGTGTGACCAACACCATCTTCCTGACTTATGAGTGGCAAACGGTGTGGTGGGAGCACCTCGGCCGGGGCGATTTGTTTCTTATCACTGTGTGGAATGACGATGCCACCCTGATCGGAATTGCGCCGTTGTTCCGCAGTGTGGATAGCGCCGGCCGGCGGATAATGGAGTTCGTTGGGTGTTTCGATGTGTCAGATTATCTCGACATAATCGCTGATAGGGGCTGTGTTGACGTGGTTAGTCGGGCCGTGATGGACACGCTCGCCGACGGTGAGATAGAATGGGACGTGCTGAGCCTGTGCAACATCCCTGAAGCTTCGCCGACCCGGACATTGCTAGCTCAGTTGGCTGAGGAACGCGGATACAGCGTTACCCTGGAAGTGGAGGATGTTTGTCCGATTGTCACGCTGCCGGCCACTTGGGACGACTATCTCGCGATGCTCAGTGGCAAGGATCGGCGGGAACTACGGCGAAAGATCCGAAAGGCCGGCCGCACTGCTCGTGTGGATTGGCAACTGCTGCGCACCCCCGGCGAGGTCGATGAGCACCTGGACGTCTTCTTCGATCTGCACCAGAAAAGCCATCCAGACAAGGCCGAGTTCATGGATGCTGCAATGCAGGCCTTTTTTCGGGCGATGGCCCGGGTGCTGGCTGAACAAGAGCGGCTGGAGTTGGTGCTCTTGCAGTTCGACGGGATTCCGGTTGCCGCCATGTTAAGCTTCGACTACAACAACGAAATCCTGCTCTACAACTCGGGGTATGAAGCCGAGGGCTACTACGCCGCTCTGAGCCCAGGCTGGATTCTGACAGCATTTCATATCGAAAACGCCATCGAGCGTGGCAAGAGCCGCTATGACTTTCTCCGGGGCGACGAGGACTACAAGTATCGGTTTGGAGGTAAGGATACTTTGGTGTATCGTCTCACTGTGGAAAAGTGATTGTGAAGTTCGCACGTGAAACGTAAAACGTGAAACGTGAAGGCTTTTGACGACGCAAGGTCATTACGTTTCACGCATCACGTTTCACGGGGTGCATTGCCCTTTCAACTTCCTGGAGTGTAACGAGTTTGTCAAACATGCGTATCGCGATGCTGAGCGTCCACACCTGCCCGCTGGCTGCTTTGGGTGGCAAGCAGACCGGCGGGATGAACGTCTACGTGCGGGAGTTGAGTCGTGAACTGGGCCGGCGCGGAGTGCAAGTTGACTGTTTCACCCGTTCCGAGAATCCGGCGGTATCGCATATCGACGACACCGATCTGGGGCCCAACGTGCGAGTCATTCACGTTGTCTCCGGCCCGGAAGCGCCGGCGTCGAAGTCTGTGATCTGGCAGCATTTGCCATCTTTCGTCGATGGCGTACGTCATTTCGCTCGCCGGGAGGACATCCAATATCACGTGATTCACAGTCACTATTGGTTCTCCGGCTGGGTGGCGTGGATGCTGGAATCGGACTGGCCTAGTGTGCCAATTGTCCACATGTTCCACACGCTGGGTCATCTCAAGAACCTGGTGGCCCAGACAGGCGCTAAGCAGGAGATGCGTCAACGGGTGACGATGGAGACGGAAATTATGAGGTTCGCCGATCGACTGGTGGCGGCGACGCCTCGCGATCGAGAGCAGATGATTACTTTCTACGGTGCCGACCCGACAAAGATCGCGGTCATCCCACCGGGTGTAGATCTTGAGCTATTCCGACCGATTCCGCAGGTTGAAGCGAAAGCACATTTAGGCCTGCCGGCCGAGCATCGGATGATTCTCTTCGTCGGTCGCATTGAGCCGTTGAAAGGTCTCGACACGCTGATTCGAGCTATGGCACGCCTTGTCGAGAAAGAGCCATTGCTCCGGGGTGCCTTCTGCGTCTGTATCATTGGCGGTGAGGTGGAGCCCGAGCTCATGGACGACGAGATGCGTCGTCTCAACCGGCTGCGTGGGGAACTGGGCATCTCCGACGTCGTGACGTTCTTGGGCTCCCGTGATCAGACTGAACTGCCGTATTACTATTCGGCGGCAGAAATGATAGCGGTCCCATCCTACTACGAGTCCTTCGGCATGGTGGCGCTAGAGGCGATGGCCTGTGGTACTCCGGTCATCGCATCGGATGTGGGCGGTTTGTCATTCATTGTCCGCGACGGTGAGACGGGCTTCCTGATTCCAGAGAGAGATACCGACGCTTTGGCGGAGAAGATGCTCCTGTTCTTGAGCCGGCCAGAATTGCGCGACGACCTGGGCAGCCGCGGCGTTGAGATCGCGCAGGGCTACGCCTGGTCGAGCATCGCTCGTCAGATCCTTTCATTGTATCGCGAGGTGCTGCCCCCAGACATAGAGGACTCGACTATTGTCCATTCGTCCGTCTCAGCGGATACGGCATTCGGCTAAGTCAGGGTGAGTTCGTGGCATTGTTCGCTGTAGCCGGCTTAGCTCGGCATGGGGATGAGGTACTTCTCCCACGCCTGAACGACGTGGGTTTTAGGAGTTGAAACGTGAGTCTTAGACGATCCAGCGGTGTTTTGCTGCATCCGACTTCCTTTCCTGGTCGCTTTGGCATCGGCGGCCTGGGGGAATCGGCTTATGATTTTGTAGACTTCCTGGCAGATAGTGGCCAGCAATTGTGGCAGGTGCTGCCGCTGGGGCCAACCGGCTACGGTGATTCTCCCTATCAAGCGTTGTCGGTCTTCGCCGGCAACCCTCTGTTGATCAGCCTGGATGAACTGATCCGGGAAGGTGCTCTATCACCCTCGGATGTGGAGGATGCGCCGCAGTTTCCAGTCGATCGCGTGGATTATGGGGAAGTCATCCGTTTCAAGATGCCGGCCTTGCGCCGGTCTTTCCAGCGCTTCACGACCTGCGCTTCGTCGGTTCAGCGCGGTGAGTTCTCGGAGTTCTGCGACGCGAACTGCAACTGGTTGAACGATTTTGCGCTATTTATGGCTTTGAAAGACAATTTCGGCGGTATTGCCTGGACAGCCTGGGATAGGGACATTGCTGCCCGTGAGCCTGAGGCCATCAGGCACTGGACTAAAGAACTTGATAGTCAGATCCGGTTTCATCAGTACCTTCAATTTCAGTTTTTCCGGCAGTGGTTGGCGCTGAAGCACTATGCAAACAGCCGAGGCATTCGCATCATCGGCGACATGCCAATCTTCGCGGCCCACGACAGTGCCGATACCTGGTCTCATCCGGAACTCTTTCATCTGGATGAGCAGGGAAACCCGGCAGTGATGGCCGGCGTCCCGCCGGACCATTTCAGTCCGGCGGGGCAGTTGTGGGGGAATCCGCTGTATCGTTGGGATGTGCTGGCACAGAACAGCTACGCCTGGTGGATCGCGCGCTTTCATGCCGCGTTCCAACTGCTCGACATCGTCCGGGTGGATCACTTTCGAGGCTTCGAGGCCTATTGGGTAGTGCCGGCCGGCGAAGAAACGGCTGTCGCTGGGCAGTGGGTCAAGGGGCCGGGAATGGATCTCTTCGGTGCTGTCGAGCATGCTCTGGGTAAGTTGGCCATCATCGCCGAAGACCTGGGCTTCGTCACGCCGGAGGTTAAGACACTGCTGGAAGCGACGGGATTTCCGGGGATGCAAGTGCTCCAATTCGCATTTGACACCGACGCCAGCAACGGTTTCTTGCCGCACAACTACGAGCGTAATTGCATTGTGTATACTGGGACGCATGACAACGACACAACGCGTGGCTGGTTCGAAAGTCAGCCCGAAGACCGGCGAGGAACGGTGTTACAGTATCTCGGCACTGACGGTAGTCAAATCCACTGGGACTTCATCCGGTTGGCGTTCGGCTCAGTGGCATACATGGCAGTTGTTCCTCTGCAAGACGTACTTGGCTTGGGCAGTGAGGCTCGCATGAATTATCCGGGCCGTGCGAGCGGCAATTGGACCTGGCGCTATACCGCCGATATGCTTACCGATGAAATTGCAGAGCGGTTAGGCATGCTCGCGGCGGTGTACGGCCGGACAGCGGAAGAGACGGACGGGGAACCATGCCCGCCGAGTATGATCTTTTCGCCGACACTTACCATTCAGAAGCCTCTGGTCAACTGACGGACGATCTCGGCTTCTATGTCGGTCTGGGGCAGGATTCAGTACCACCGGTCCGTCGATGACAGCAGTGCCGAGCAGGCCTGGGTGGTCCGCAAGCCGGTGTAATCCTTCAGTGGCAATATATGTCGATGTATCTGCTACGGTACACAGCCGGGCCGGCCTGGGTCGGTATGCCGAGAGTCTAGCGCACGCCCTGGCGCGACAAGCGTCGGGGCGCTTTGCATTGTTTCACAACCGCGCCGCCGGTCCCTGGGCGCTGACCAGCCTCGCAAGCTTGCCCCGGCGGTCAGTTCCGCTGGGCTACAAGCCCTGGCGCATGGCTGTGTGGTTGGGGCAACTGGCCGGCGTCGGCTTCGACTGGCTGCTTCCTGATGGCGAGTTGTACCACGCCACAGAGCACCTTCTGATGCCGTTGCGCAGCGTGCCCACCGTCCTGACGGTGCATGATCTCATCTTCAAACTCTTCCCTCAGCACCACAAGCGTCTCAACTACTGGTTTCTGAATGCGGCGATGCCCCTTTTCGTCCGCCGCGCAGATGCCATAATCACTATCTCCGAGTCGAGCAAGAGGGACCTGATCCAGCACTACGGCACGCCGGCCGAGAAAATCGCTGTCGTGTACGAGGCAGCGGCACCGCGTTTCCAGCCGGCGTCTGCGTACACCGTGGCCCAGGTGCGTCGGGAATACGATCTGCCGGACCGGTTTCTCCTGACCGTGGGAACCATCGAGCCGCGAAAGAATCTGTCTCGCCTGTTGGAAGCTCTGGTTCGTCTGCGCCAGGATGACCCGCATTTGCATCTGGTTGTGGTGGGCAAACGCGGATGGCTGTACCAGGATTTCTTCCGGCGGATTGAGACGCTGGAAATGCAAGACGTCGTTCACTTTCCTGGGTACGTACTCGACGCGGATCTTTCCGCGATCTACAGTGCCGCCATGGCGGTGGTTATGGCCTCAGTCTACGAGGGGTTCGGGCTGCCGGTGCTGGAAGCCCTGGCTTGTGGGACGCCCGTGGTGAGTAGCCACGTCTCGAGTTTGCCAGAAATTGGCGGGGACGCAGCCTGCTATTTCGATCCGATGAACGTCGATGACATGACTGCGACGCTCGGTCAGGTATTGGCGGACGAGGAAATGCGTGCGGAGATGCGAGAGGCCGGCCTGGAGCAGGCGGCGAAGTTCTCGTGGGCACGGGCTGCTCGCGAAACCATGGCTGTCTACGAGCAGGTTCTTACCAGGTGAAATCTGGGCGCATATAGAATATGGACAGCCCGGGTCCCCTGACCCGGTTCTCCGACGAACTGCTAGTCTCAGTAGATCCAAATTTCGTTCCAAGGGGATTGTCAAATCCCCGTTTGGGCCTGGATTTGGCAATCCAGGCCGAACAAAATTGGATCTACTGAGTCTCCAATCACCTCTAAAGGAAGTACAGAATGGCGATGACAGCCAGGCCCCAGAGAGCGAAGTTGATCATCAAAGGTTTGTCTTTGAGAAACATCTCTTCGGGGCTGCCGCCTTCGTTCCGAATGTGGATCAGGGAGAGATAGCGGAAGATGCCGTAGAGAACGAAGGGGATGGTCAGCATCATGGCATGGTTAGCCGGCACGTTTGGCGCGAGAAACGTGTACAGCGAATAGGCGATCACAGTTGTCGATGCCACGATGGCAATCATGTAATCCAGTAAGTGGGGGGTATACTCATCGAGACTTGCCCGATGATTGGCGGCTTCGCCTTCCAACAGCACCAGCTCGTGGCGGCGCCGGCTGAATCCGATGAACAGCGCCACCAGAGTGGTACAGACGTATAACCAGGGCGAGATGGTCACTCCGATGACGACCGCACCCCCGACGGCCCGCAGGACGAAGCCGGCGGCGACTGTCAGGACGTCGATGATGGCCAGATTCTTAAGCATGAAGGAATAGGCGAGCTGTAGCACGAAATAGCCCGTCAGAACGATCCCGAAGGACATGCTGAGCAGAAACGCCAGGGGTAAGCTCCCGCCGACAATCGCGATGGCTGCTATGACGGCGGTTGTGGGGCTGAGCTTGCCCGAGGCCAGCGGCCGGTGACGCTTCTTGGGATGCTGTCGATCCTTCTCGATGTCTGCCAGGTCGTTGATCAGGTAGACGACACCGGACACGAGACAGAACAGCACGGCCGCAACAACCGTCCGGCTGAGTAGGCCTACATGGAAGAGTTTGACGTCGAAGACGAGGGCGGCGAAGACGAAAGCATTCTTGGGCCATTGCTTGGGCCGCATGGCGTGCACAAGCGTGCTCAGCGTGCTGGCCAGGCCGGCCTCCGTCGGATAGGTTGTGGTTTCCTGCATGATGGGGTTCATGATACTCGAATCGGCGCCGGCAGTCAACTGCACGATACGTGACGGGCGAGCGTCCCGTGCAGTGAGCGTTGATATAGGAGACAGAGTGGATGTTGCTCTACTTGCGCTGGAGTTTCATTGGCGCTATACTGACTCTCGCAGCGCTGACCGTCGCTGCCTGCGGTTCCGGGGATGCGCCGGCCGCGACACCGCCGGTATCGTTTGACCAACCGATGGAGATTGGGAGGTATTGAAGGAATGGAAACGCGAAGTACCGAGTACCCCGAAGCTGAAGTTCAACACGACGAATACCCCCAGGTCGAACTTCGAGGCGAGGAGTATCCGCAGACTGAAGTGACTGAAGTGCAAGACGTGACGCATCTCGAGATTGAACTTCAGGACGAGCAGCACACCGAGGTTGAAGTTCAAGGGGAGGAGCGCCCTTCACCTGCGATCAATACGGTTACACCGCGGACCAACTCGCTGATGATGCTAATCGTCGGGCTGCTGGCCGGGGCGTTGCTCGGCTACATGGGCCGGCCACTGATAAGTTCCCAGCCTCGGACCTCAGCACCTGCCACGCCAGAGGGTGTGGCAGGCCCATCCGCATCTGTCACTACGGAGAAGGCTGGCAACCCATCCACCGGCAACGCGGCGTCTCAAACGCTGATGGACACCATGATCGCCCAGACCCGTCATTTCAAGGGAGATCCCCACGCCCCCGTCACGATCATCGAGTTCAGCGACTTCCAATGACCGTATTGCACGCGATTCGCGACTGGCGCGGGGCGCCAGATTGATGAAACATACGTGCAGTCAGGAGTGGTTCGCTTCGGCTATCAGCATTTTGCGTTCCTGGGGCTGGAGTCGGAGTGGGCGGCTGAGGCTAGTGAGTGCGCCAGCGAGCAGGATGCCTTTTGGGCTTACCACGACCTACTGTTCAGCCGTTGGGCAGGTGAGAATCGAGGAGCCTTCAGCAAAGACAACCTGAAGAAGTTTGCCGCCGAGCTGGACTTGGACGCCTCGGCCTTCAACGCGTGTCTGGACTCGGGCAAATACACCTCTATAGTCCGCGCTGAGAGAGCGACGATACAGTCCCTGGGGGTGCGAGGCACGCCGGCCTTCCTGGTCAATGGCCGGCCACTGGTCGGCGCGCAGCCCTTTGAGGTGTTTCAGCAAGTGATCGAGTCCGAAATCGGAGGGGGTGACCAGTAAAAACGACCCTGTTTTCACTCGCGGGCCCGTGCCACCTCTACCCGACCTAGCAGTTTGTCGGAGAACCGGGTCAGGGGACCCGGGCTGTCCATATCTTGTGGTGAGCTCGGGTCCCCTGACCCGATATGCAGCGTCCTTGTCCGTTGAAGGCGCATTCTCCGACAAACTGCTAGAATGGCCAAAGTTGAGTTTGAGGGACGTTTACTTGCCTGACAGCGCCCGCCGATGTACAATAACATATTGCATGTAGGATTATGGGTCACCGAGTAACGCGCAAAGGAGCGCCATGATGGCTGAGCAACATCGTATAATCTACATTTGTCAAGAGTGTTTCACCATGGCGAACGGACCACGCACGTGTTGCGAACTTGAGATGATTCGCATCGACGCCGGCGTCCCCGGCGATGAGCGGTCAAAGCCACTAATGGACGAGCAAGGGAACCTTAAAACCAGGGCGCCGGTCTGGTGGGTCGAACGGCATGCCTGGTGGATCAGAGGTAGTCAGTGAACAGTAAACAGTGAACAGTAAACAGTAAGCAGTTGTCTTGATCACTGTTCACTGATTACTGTTCGCTGGTTACTGATCACTGACCGATGGAGGGGAATTAGAAACATCATGGAGAATGTTATCATCATTGGTTCGGGGCCGGCTGGCCTCACAGCGGCGCTGTACACGGGTCGTGCCAATCTGGAGCCGCTGGTGATTACCGGAAGCCAGATCGGCGGGCAGATTTCGATCACGAACGAGGTGGAGAACTACCCCGGCTTCCCCGAGGGAACCACGGGCCCCGAATTGGCTGAGCTAATGAAGGCCCAGGCCGAGCGATTCGGTGCCCGATTCGACATCGACGAAGTGATCGAGGTCGATGTCGGTGGCTGGCCGCTGGGTGTCAAGACCCATGGCGCCGAGTACGAAGCCAAAGCGGTAATCATCGCCACAGGCGCCTCGCCTCGCAAGTTGGGTGTGCCGGGTGAAGAGGAGTTTACAGGACGTGGCGTGTCCTACTGCGCCACCTGCGATGGCTTCTTCTTCCGAGGCAAGGACGTCGTCGTCGTGGGTGGTGGCGATAGCGCAGCCGAGGAAGGCATCTTTCTCACCAAGTTTGCCAACAGTGTACGGATTATTCACCGCCGAGATGAGCTTCGAGCCGGCCCGATTCTGGCCGAACGTGCCAGGAACAACCCAAAAATCTCCTTCATCTGGAACACCATTGTCGAGAAGATCGTAGGCGACGGCGCTGTGCAAGCCGTCGAAATCGCGAACGTCAAGACCGGGGAGAAACAAACCCTGACAACTGATGGCGTATTCATCTACATCGGCCACTACCCCAACTCGGAGATCTTCGAAGGGGTCTTGGAGATGGATGAGCATGGCTACCTGATCACGGACGACGCCAAGCGCACTAACGTTCGTGGTGTATTTGCCGCCGGCGAAATCGACGACCCCGTCTACCGCCAGATTGCCACGTCGGTTGGCGAAGGCTGCAAAGCAGCCATGGAGGCTGGTCGTTTTCTAGAGGAGCTGGAGGATAAAGCCCTAGAGGGTAGGTCATTGACCAGTTGGAAGGTCGGTGATCAGTGATTAGTCATCAGTAATCAGTGAGCAGTAAACAGTACGCGAAACGCGCTCACTGATCACTGAGTACTGTTCACTGATCACTGATTACTGACACAATGCCTTACGTAACGCTTGGTACAGGCGAACGATTGTTTTACTCGCGCAAAGACAACTGGGCGCCCGTCGATGTCCTCTTCGTTCACGGCGCCGGCGGCACCCACCGGATTTGGGGACATCAGGTACAGAGCCTGGCCGGCGTCAACACGTACGCCCTGGACCTGCCGGCGCATGGGCGCTCCAGCGGCGAAGGACGGGATACCATCGCCGGCTACAGCGGCGTCATCCTGCGCTTCCTTGATGCACTAGAGATCGAGCGCGTGATCCTCGTTGGTCACTCTATGGGCGGTGCCATCACCCAGTGGACAGCGCTGCATGCACCCGAGCGGTTGCTGGGACTCGGGCTGGTGGGGACCGGGGCACGATTGCGGGTGCTGCCAACTATCCTGGAAGGGCTGGAGGCTGAGTTCGAGAAGACCGTCGATCTCATCGTCGACCACGCCTTCGCTGGCGAGGTCGATCAGTCGCTGGTGGATAGTGGTCGGAAGGAGTGGCTGGCCAACCAGCCGGCGGTTGCTGTCGGTGACTTCCTGGCCTGCGATCGGTTTGATGTGATGGATCGTCTGGGTGAGATTGAGCTGCCGGCGGCCGTCGTGGTGGGTGTCCGGGATCGGCTCACCCCGGTCAAATACGCCCAGCTTCTGGTTGGCCGTATGCACGCCGCCGAACTGACGCTTGTAGAGAACGCCGGTCACATGGTTATGCTCGAGCAGCCCGTGGCGGTAACCGGGGCGCTGCAGCGACTCATCTCCCGGTGCCCATAATGCGTTGAACGCTCAACGTGTGATGTGCCCACGTGCCAACGTGGGCTTGCGCAGCGAATGCTCGTAGGCCCGTCCTCGGGCCGGCATGACCTGCCAGGAGCATACAGAGACGGCCCGGGGACGGGCCTTGGAGCGGCAAAATCGGATTCGCTGCGCAAGCCCAACGTGCAATCAACTTGACCCCGCATGGCGGGTATTGTATTATTTTCTAAGCGTAGATAGATGTGAATAGGAATGAGGTATGTTGGAAGATGTCGCGTTGGTTTAGGAATGGCACGATCTACCTGATCATTTTGGCCGCCTTCGTCATCCTGCTTGTCCGTCTGGCAAGCAGTGGCGAGCAGCCAGACGTGATTGCTATCAATAATATCGCCAAGGAGGCTCGGGAAGGATCGATCGAGGCTATCTCGGTCGCGTCAGACGAAATGACGCTGAAGGTGAAACGCGAGGACGGCTCCGAGGTCCTTTCACGCAAGGAGCCCGGTGTGCCCCTTCTCGAAACGCTAGAGCGTCTCGGTGTTACTCAGGAGGTAATCGATCGGCAGGGGATACAGGTCAGCTTTCAACCCGAGCGAGCGTGGGATAACTGGATGGCGATTCTTGGGTCGCTTCTGCCACTGCTCCTGTTTGGGGCTTTGATTTTCTTCCTGTTTCGGCAGGCGCAGGGGGGAACAAACCAGGCTCTGTCCTTCGGCCGCAGCAGGGCCAAGATGATCAGTGGTGACAAGCCGACCGTCACCTTCGATGACGTGGCCGGCGTCGAGGAAGCCAAGCAGGAACTGGAGGAGGTGGTGGACTTCCTGTGCGAGCCCGAGAAGTTCATCGCTCTGGGCGCTCGCATCCCCAAGGGCGTCCTCATGGTCGGTCCCCCCGGCTGCGGCAAGACCCTCATGGCGCGCGCCGTCGCTGGCGAGGCCGGCGTCCCCTTCTTCTCCATCTCCGGCTCCGAGTTCGTCGAGATGTTCGTGGGGGTCGGCGCCAGCCGCGTGCGGGACCTCTTCGATCAGGCCAAGAAGCACTCCCCCTGCATTGTGTTCATCGACGAGATCGACGCCGTCGGCCGGCACCGGGGGACCGGTTTGGGCGGTTCCCACGACGAGCGGGAGCAGACGTTGAATCAGATCCTGGTGGAGATGGACGGGTTCGGCACGGACACCAACGTGATCATCATGGCAGCGACGAACCGGCCGGACATCCTGGACCCGGCGCTGCTGAGGCCGGGGCGGTTCGACCGGCGGGTGGTGATCGACCGGCCGGACATGAGGGGGCGGCGGAAGATCCTGGACATCCACGTGCGGGGGAAGCCTTTGGCGCGGGATGTGGACCTGGAAGCTGTGGCGAAGCAGACGCCGGGGTTCAGTGGGGCAGACATCGAGAACCTGGTGAACGAGGCGGCGATCCTGGCGGCGCGGCGGAACGGGAAGAGCATCGCGATGGAGGACATGCAGGAAGCGATCGAGAGAGTGATCGCGGGGCCGGAGCGGAAGAGCCGGCTGATCAGCGAGGAGGAGCGCGAGATCATCGCCTATCACGAGGCCGGCCACGCTTTGGTGATGCACAGGTTGGCCAACTGTGACCCGGTGCACAAGGTGAGCATCGTCTCGCGCGGTATGGCATTGGGCTACACAATGCCCCTGCCCCAAGAGGACCGGTACCTGCGGAACAAAGCTAAGTTTGAGGACGATCTAGCCGGACTGCTGGGCGGGCGAGCCGCCGAGGAAATCGTCTTCGGCGATGTGACGACGGGTGCAAGTAACGATCTGGAGCGGGTTACCAAGATGGCTCGATCGATGGTCACTCAGTACGGCATGAGCGAGAAGCTCGGGCCACTTCAATTCGGAGAGAAGGAAGAGCTCGTCTTTCTGGGCAGAGAGATTGGTGAGCAGCGGAACTACAGCGAAGCCGTGGCTCACGAAATCGATCTTGAGATTAAACGGATCGTGACTGATGCGCATGAGCGGGCCAAGGCCGTGTTGATTGACAACAGGGACAAGCTGACAGAGCTGGCTGATCGATTAATACAGGTCGAGAGTGTCGATGCTGCCGATTTCGAAGCTCTGATGGCGTAAGTGAGTCCGTCACCGAGGTCCAAGCAGCGCGGAGAACAACTCACCGCGCTGCTTTTCCTATCTCCATTACGTGATGCGTGATGCGTGAAAATGACCTCTTTACGCATCACGCATCACGCATCACTTGTCAAGAAGGTACTGGCTTTGATTCAACAGCTCGCTCACATAGAGAGAGAACTCATTGGTGAGGCCTGGGTGTCCGAGCACATCTACACCAACCTGGAAACCTTGTGCGACTTCGGCCCCCGTTTTGGAGGAACGCCTGCTGAGCAGCAAGCGCGCGATTTCATCCGAGAGGGCTTCGCCAGCTATGGCCTCGACAACGTACATCTTGAAGGCTTCGAGTACACCGCCTGGCGGCGTGGGGACTGCTCGATGCGTGTTACCCAACCGGTCCAGCGCGAGCTAAGCGCTATTTCCCTGGTCTATTCGCCGTCGACGCCTCCCGAGGGTCTGCATAGCGAGGTGATCGACCTGGGCGTCGGCACTGAGGCAGATTTTGAGGCTCACGAGGACGAAATACCTGGCAGAATTGTCCTGACAACGAGTGCCAACCCGGAAGGTGGACCGTGGGTTCATCGTCGTGAAAAATACGGTCGTGCCGTGAACTACGGCGCCGCCGGCTTCGTTTTCATGAACCATCTGCCTGGATTGCTGGCGCCCACCGGATCCCTGCGCCCAGGGCGGTTAGGACAGATTCCAGGGGTCGGCATTTCATACGAAGAAGGTTTTTATCTGCAGCGTTGGTGCGCTCGTGGCCGCGTGGTGGCCGAGTTGCACCTCCAAAATGAATCGGGAACCACGCTGGCGCACCACGTCGTTGGGGACGTGCCCGGCAGTCCCGGCGATGAGATCGTCATTGCTGGGGCTCACTATGATAGCCATGACATTAGTCCAGGAGCTATGGATGACGGCGCTGGCACGGCCCTGCTGATGGAACTTGCCCGACTCTTTGCGCCGCTGGCCGGCAGATTCCTCCGGACTATTCGGTTTGTCGCCTTCGCCGTTGAGGAGCTCGGTGTGCTCGGATCGACGGAATACGTTCGGGCACACGCCGATGAAACCCGCGACTGGGCGCTGATGGTGAACCTGGACTCCGGGGTTGGCCCGGGACCGCACGGATTCGCCATCAGTGGATTCACGGAGTTGCGTCCTGTCCTTGCCGAGTTCTCGCGCGATATGCGACATCCGTTGACCATCAGTAACCGCATCGCGACCGCAGCCGACAGTTTCCCGTTTTTCATGGCGGGCGTGCCGGCCATCAGTCTCGAGGGGGGGAAATACGACATTAGGGCCGGCCGCGGCTATGGCCACACGGCTGCTGACACACTCGACAAGGTTGAGGAAGTCGATCTGAAGGCCTCGGCGGCAGTTATGGCGCGCGTACTGTTGCGTCTAGTGAGCTACGAGGGCGAATTGGGCCGGCACCGATCACAGGGTGAGATCAGGCAAATGCTCATCGACCAAGACCTGGAGCGACCGCTGCGGGCTCAAGACAAGTGGCCGTTCTAATTGTGAATTGTGAATGATGAATGGTGAACTGTGAATTGACGTTCCAGAGCAAGAGCAAAG
>JBHIAO010000044.1:0-21777 GCA_046758565.1 Anaerolineae bacterium | reverse complement strand
TATCAATGGCCTGCGCCGTGATTTCCCAGAAGTCAAGTGGCATGGTTTCGAGGCATGGGCGTGTAAGCAGGATTGGAGTGTCCTGCATAGTTCCTGACAGTGAAGCGAGCAATGAGAACAAAACCAGAACCATCGCAAAGAAGTCGGCTGGGACTTGATCGTGAACCAGAATGTGTTTGTCGAACAAGTCCTGCCCGGGTCGGTGGTTCGCGAACTCACGGAAGCGGAGATGAACCACTATCGGGCGCCCTTCCGCGAGCCGGCCAGCCGCAAACCCGTCTGGCGCTGGCCGAATGAGATCCCGATCGCGGGCGAGCCGGCTGACGTCGCCGAGGCAGTTGCCAACTATAACCAATGGCTCCAGCAGACGCAGTCGCCGAAGCTCCTGTTCTACGCCACACCGGGTGCTCTGATCCGCGCGCCGATGGTGGAGTGGTGCCAACAGAACCTCGAGAACCTGACGAGCGTGGACATCGGTAAGGGTATTCACTTCCTGCAGGAAGACAATCCACACCTGATTGGCTCAGAACTGGCTCGTTGGTACAGCCACCTTTGAAGCATCGGAAGATAGTTGCTGCGTTACTACTCAGCCTGCTCGGCCTGGATCCGTTCGGCAGGCCCCCTTCGACAAGCTCAGGACGTCGCTTCGACGGGCTCAGGAGGGACCTCAGGACAAGTGTCAAATCCCGCTTCGATGCGTGTCATTGCGAGGCGGCGCTTTTCCACCGAAGCAATCTCCAGCGCACCTTAGGATTGCTTCGCAGCCTGGAAAAGCATCAGGCTGCTCGCAATGACAGGCTGAATAATAACGTTGCTGCTCTATCCTGGGCATACATACAGATTGGACATAGGCGGGGCAAAAGTGGAACCGGCACGGAGCCGGAATCCCGCCCCCCCAACACAAACTCGACAAGGAGAAAAGAGATCATGGCATACGTTTCAGTGCGACACAGAGTCAAGGACTACCCGACCTGGAAAAGTACGTTCGATGCTTTCATTGAGAACCGGAAAGCGGGAGGGGAGAAAACCTATCAGATATTGCATCCGGTCGATGACCCCAACAACCTCGTGTTGATCTTCGAGTGGGACACCGCGGAGAACGCACAGACGTTTCTCAGCAGCCCACAATTGAGGGAAGCGATGGGTGAAGCGGGTGTCTTGGAAGCCCCCGAGATCTACATCCTGGAAGAGGTGGCCCGAGGCGTTACGGCGTAAGCTCGTGGCGAGGAAGGGGCGCGGCGAGCAGGCGCTCAGGTCCCTCCTGACAGTCTTCAGGAGGCCGGCCGAGGTGTCGGAGAGCATGGCTTCTCAGTCGGGCACTCAACAGCGCGACTTGCCGCGCCCGGGGTGATCACGGCGATCTCCTCGTTACTATTGGTGACGGCAACGCCCAGACCGACATGGGCAACCCTTACCCGTTGTCTCAATGTAATTACTTAGGCAGGGCAACGTGCAACCCTTGCGAAGGTTTGCGACGTGCCTCTCAACGGCTGGACACATGCCCACCGGAACTGATCGTATCCGGCGAAGCCACGTGTAACCTTCGCAAGGGTCGGCGCCTGATACGTGTAACCTTCGCAAGGATCGGCACCCGAGTAGCTACTCAAAGAGAATACAATGTCTAGAGAATCCGAAATACCTCATTTGATGATGGCAGCAGCAGCGCTGGTCGGTATTCTGGCGCTGGTCTTTGTACCGATTGCCGCTGCCGGCGCTGGCCCCTCCGTCAAGGTGATCGCCAGCGGCCTCGACAACCCGCGTGGCCTCGCCTTCGGACCGGAGGGCGCGCTCTACGTCGTGGAGGCAGGGCGTGGCGACCCCGGCTGCGATGAACAGGATCGCATTGATGGGCCATTCGGGCCGGCTTGTTACGGGCCAACCGGAGCCGTGACCCGCATCCTCGACGGCAAGCAGGAGCGGATTGTCACCGGCCTCTCCTCTTTCGCGTCTCCGGAAGGTCGCCAGGCCTTTGGGCCACACGACATCTCCTTCCAGGGCCAGGATGGCGCCTACCTAGTGGTGGGGGCCTGTTTTGCCTCAAACGATAGCTGTGGGCGGCTGCTCCAGCTATCGGCCAGTGGCGAGTGGCGTGAATCCGCTGACATCACCGCCTGGGAGCTCGAAAACAATCCCGATAACGCACACGAAGGAGAGAGCAACGCCTACGCTGTCCTGCCTCTGTCCGACGAGCGCATCGTGGTGGATGCAGCCGGCAACACGCTGCTCCGTGTCACGCCGAACGGCGACATCTCTCTTCTGGCGTTGTTCCCTCCACGTTCCATCGACGGAGGCGAGACGCAGATGGACGCCGTGCCCACCTCGGTCGTTGTGGGTCCGGACGGGGCCTTCTACGTGCCCGAATTGACCGGCTTCCCCTTCCCTGTAGGCGCGGCGCGAATCTATCGCGTCGCACCGGGTGAAGACCCTTATGCACAGCGTGAGGTCTACGCCGAGGGCTTCACCAATGTGATCGATATCGCCTTTGGTGACAATGGCAGTCTGTACGTCCTCGAAATGGCCGCTAACGGGATTCCGGCCGGCTCGGACGGTGCCCTGATCCGCGTAGCGCCCGATGGTTCCCGCGAAACAGTCCTCGACGAGGGCCTTGTTGCCCCGGCGGGTGTGGCGGTCGGCGATAATGGCGCTATCTACGTCACCAACTATGGTGAGGACGCAGGCAAGGGCGAAGTTGTCCGCATTATCCTGCCGGCAACTGTTCCACAGGAGATGCCCAAGACGGGTGGTGAACATGATGACTGGGTGAACCTGTGGCTGGTGTTCGTCGCTGGCGCGGGGCTCGTGGCAGCCGGCTGGTTCCTGCACCAGAAGAGCATCCACACGGGATGATCCTGAGGCCGGCCCCTCAGGATGTCAGAAAAGTCAAATAGGGGGCGGGCTGGCGCCCTCACACCAGCCGGGAACAACAAGGAAGGGAACTCATGAAAGCAATTGTATGCACAAGATACGGATCATCGGATGTTCTTCAGCTCAGAGAGGTAGAAAAACCTACTCCTAAGGACAATGAAGTACGGATCAAAGTTCATGCGGCAGCCGTAACGGCAGCGGATGTCATGATGCGAAGGGGAACCCCCATTTATGCCCGGTTGTTTCTGGGTCTCCTGAGACCCAAGAAGCCCATAATCGGGACCGGGTTCGCCGGAGTCATTGAAGCGGTCGGCAAAGAGGTAAAGCTATTCAAAGAAGGTGACCAGGTTTTTGGAGAAACCGGCTTTGGTTTTGGTGCGTATGCCGAGTATGTATGTATGCCTGAAGAGGGGGTGCTGGCAACAAAACCGGCCAATATGACCTTTGAGGAAGCCGCTCCTGTCTGTGACGGGGCATTAACCTCATTGAACTTCCTTAAGGATATCGGGAGAATTCATGGCGGACAAAGCGTTCTTATCAACGGCGCTTCCGGCAGCTTAGGCACCTCGGCGGTACAGCTTGCCAAACACTTCGGGGCGGAGGTTACCGGGGTATGCAGTACCACGAATTTAGAAATCGTGAAATCTCTGGGTGCCGATAAGGTCATTGATTACACGAAAGAAGATTCTACCAAGACCAGCCATACCTATGACATTATTTATGACACGGTGGGCAAGAGCTCATTTTCTCGCTGTAAAGGCGCGCTAAAGCAAAAAGGGGGCTATCTTTCACCTGTCCTTAGCCTACCACTTCTTGTTCAGGTGTTATGGACTTCAAAGATCGGCAGCAAGAAAGCGAAATTTTCCGCCACAGGCATGCGACCCGCTTCTGAGCTTCGAATACTCCTCAAAGAGCTGAAGGAGCTTATTGAGGCGGGAAAGCTAGAATCGGTCATCGATAGACGCTATCCGTTGGAACAGGCTGCCGAGGCTCACCGGTACGTCGAAACGGGACACAAAAAGGGAAATGTGGTCATAACTTTGGAACATAATGGCAGAACCTAACAAATTAAGAGGAATGGAAATGACAAACGCTATCGCCGATATATCACTACGCAAAGCTGCAACGGTCGCAGGGGGCGGGTATCTCCTCATCTTCGTCTGAGGATCTTCGCCAACTTCTTCGTCCTCTCCCGCCTGATGGTCCCGGGGGATGCGGCCACCACCTTCACGAATCTGTTGACTTCCGAGGGGCTCTTTCGCCTCAGAATTGTGGGCTTTCTGCTCATGCTGGCAGCAGACGCGGTGGTCGCTTGGGCTCTGTATGTCGTACTCAGACTGGTCAGTCAGAGCCTCTCGCTGCTGGCGGCGGTGTTTCGGTGGGTGTATACTACCATCCACGGCGCCGCCCTGCTAAACCTCGTCTCCGTCTTACGGCTCGTAAGCGGGGCGGACGCATCAACGGCCCTGGGGGGGGATTTGGTGCAGGCTCAGGCGCTGCGGTTGCTCCAGGGACACAACGACGGCTTCCTGATCGGCCTGGTGTTCTTCGGCGTCCATCTCGCCCTCTTGGGGTATTTGGTGTTCCGGACGGGCTACTTGCCCCGGGTTCTGGGCGTCTTGTTGGTTCTGGCCGCGGGGAGCTACGTCCTCGACAGCTTGGTCAATTTTCTTTTGACCAACTACGCTGACTACGTAGCCCTCTTCCTACTGATTGTCGCTGTGCCTTCAATCATCGCGGAATTGTCCCTTTGCTTGTGGCTTTTGTTGAAAGGTGCAAACGCCAACGGCCGCAACAGCCACACGGCAGAGCCCTTTAGGGTCGGGGTCGGATGACGTTTGGGGACTTCAATCCAGAAAACTCACTCACTGACAGAAAGGAGTTTCGACATGTCAACACCCACTCAAGCTGTACTTGAACACCATCTTCAAGCCTTTGGTGAAGGTATTGAGGCGATCATGGCTGACTACACAGACGATTCGGTTGTGATTACGCCAGAGGCTACCTATCGGGGTCTGGCTGAGATCCGCGCTTTCTTCATCGCCTTTGTCGAGGCACTTCCTGAAGGCATTTGGGACGCTTTCACGTTGAAGCGACAAGAGGTTGTCGGAGAGGTCGCCTACATCCATTGGGAGGCGAATCCGTGGTTTCCGCTCGGCACCGACACATTTGTGGTCCGAGACGGCAAGATCGCGTTTCAAACGTTTGCGGCATACGCAAAGTCAGAGTGATTGACTGAAGGATGCTGCTCAATCAGTAGTTAGCGCGGGTGCTGCACGCCCGCGCTAACGGTGCGACGAGCATGGGTTCCGAAGAGGAAAAGGAGAGAGACGTGAAAAAGTACATGTTCCTGCATTACGGATTCGAAAAGCCCACCCCGGAAATCATGGCCGCGTGGGGCAAATGGTTCGAATCCATCGCAGACAAGATGGTCGACCAGGGTGGGTTCAGCGGCGGGAAAGAGATCTCAGACGCCGGAACCAAAGATCTACCTTGGGGAATAGAGTCCATCACCGGCTACAACATCATCAACGCCGAGAACCTTGAGGAGGCAGTACAGCTTGCTCAACGCAACCCGTACATTGCGAGCATCAGGGTCTACGAAATCAGATCGGAGTAGGTCCACTCCTCGGAATGGGCCAGCCGCGCCACCTTGCTGATGAGCACCTGGAACGGCGGTGCTGCCTACCCCTTTGCCGAGTCCCAGGACTGGCTGAGGCAGGCCGGCTTCCGCCAGGGGATACAGCACAACCAACAATTGCTCTCCGCGATCAAATGATGAGAACGCTCCACCCGGGATGAGGCATTATGGGACGAGAAGAACGACCTACAGGCTTGACCAAAGACACCGGCTGGCAGATCGGCGTGCGCAAGACGCTGCCCATCCAGCACGCGGAGGCCTGGCGTCTGTTGACCTCTGCCAGAGGACTCCGCATCTGGCTGGACCCTGTTTCCGAAATGGATTTTACCCGCGGGGCAACGTACCGGCTTGAAGATGGAACAGTGGGTGAGGTGCGGGTTTTCGTACCGAATTCGCATCTGAGGATTACCTGGCAGCCGGCCGGCTGGGGACGAGCTTCGACCATCCAACTGCGCGTGATCCCCAAGGGCGACAAAACCGTGATTGCGTTCCATCATGGAGCACCTTCCCGATGCGGAGGCGCGGGAAAAGCGTCGCATGCACTTCAAAGCGGCGCTTGCGGAGCTTGAGCGAATCATGAGGTCTGAGACGTGGATTGAGAAACTTAGCCAGGATTGAATGCACAATGACCGAACAAGTATTTGTCGCACGCGAACGCGAGCTCGCCCAACTCAACACGTTTCTCGACCGCGCCCTCGCCGGCCACGGTCAAGTCTGTTTCGTCACCGGCGAGGCCGGCGCCGGCAAGACCGCCCTGGTGACCGAGTTCGCCCGCCGTGCCCAGGTGCAGCACGCCGATCTCCTGGTCGCCATCGGTGAGTGCAACGACCAGACTGGCATCGGCGATCCTTACCTGCCCTTCCGCGAGGTGCTGGGGCTCCTCACCGGCGACGTTGAGTCTCGGCTGGCCCAGGGCGCTATCACCCAGGAGAACGCCGGCCGGCTGCGCGCCTTCTTGCGCGTCTCCGGCCAGGCTCTGGTCGATCTCGGTCCAGACCTGATCGACATCCTGGTGCCCGGCGTGGGGGTGGCGACCCGCGCCGGCGCTTTCCTGGCCGGCCGAGTCGGGTGGTTAGACCGCCTGGAGGAACTCACCGAGCGCAAAGCGGCAACGGCCAGCAGCCCCGGCGCAGATCAGACCCGCATCTTCGAGCAGTACACCCAGGTGATCCAGGGCATGGCCGTCCAGCAACCTTTGATCCTGGTACTGGACGACCTGCACTGGGCGGATGCCTCGTCCATCGGCTTGCTGTTCCACCTGGTGCGCTCCATTCAGAAGAGCCGCGTGCTGGTCATCGGCACCTATCGTCCGGAAGACGTGGCCCTGGGCCGTCCTTCAATAGACCAGAGGCGGGCGGAGCGGCATCCCCTGGAAAGCGTAGTGAACGAGCTGAAGCGCTACTACGGGGACATCCAGATCGAAGTCGGCCAGAGAGAGGGAAGCAACGGCCGGACTTTCGTCGATGCCCTGCTGGATGCCGAGCCCAACCGGCTGGACGAGGCTTTCCGCGAAGCGTTGTACCGGCACACCCGAGGCCACTCGCTGTTCACCGTCGAGCTGCTGCGCGACATGCAGGAGCGGGGAGATTTGCTCCAGGATGAAGCCGGGCGATGGGTCGGCCGGCCAGCGCTGGACTGGGATGCGCTGCCGGCCCGCGTGGAGGGTGTGATCGCGGAGCGCATTGGCCGGCTGGAGACGGAGTTGCGGGAGACGCTCACGGTCGCCAGCGTGGAGGGAGAAGACTTCATCGCCGAAGTGATTGCCCGCGCCCAGGCCCTGGACGAGCGGGGAGTGGTCCGGCGGTTGAGCGGCGAGCTGGAGAAGCAACACCGGTTGGTCGGTGCCCGAGGGACGCACCGCCTGGGACGCCAACGCCTGTCCTTTTACGAATTCCAGCACAATCTGTTCCAGAAGTACCTCTATAACAGCCTGGACGAAGTGGAGCGCGCCTATCTGCACGAGGACATCGGGAACGTCCTGGAGGAGCTGTACGGGGATCAAACGGAGGAGGTGTCCGTGCAGTTGGCGCGGCACTTCCAGGAAGCGGGGATCGCGGAGAAGGCGGTGCACTATCTCTACCAGGCCGGCAACCGGGCGCTGCGGCTGTCGGCTTATCAGGAGGCCATCGCCCACTTCACCCAGGGACTCGCCTTGCTGGAGACGCTGCCCCAGACCCCGGAGCGCAGTCAGCAAGAGTTACTCCTTCAGACCATGCTGGGTCTGGCTTTGATCGCCACCCGGGGCTACGCCGCACCGGAGGTGGAACAGGCCTACATGCGAGCGCGGGGGCTGTGCCAGCAGTTGGGAGAGACACCACAGCTTTTCCCGGTGCTGTGGGGGTTGTGGGCCTTCTACGAGGTGCGGTCCCAGTACGCAACGGCCCGCGAAATCGGCGAGCAGTTGGTGCACCTGGCCGAGCAAGCAGGAGACCCGGTGCTCCTCACCGGCGCCCACTTTGCCCTGGGCAACACACTGTTCCTGCTGGGTGAGTTGCCGGCGGCCCAGGTGCACTTCGAACAGGTCGCGGAGGTATACGATCCTGCACAGCACCGCGCGTTGGCAACTCTCTACGGCCAGGACCCCGGCGTCACAGCCCGATCCTGGTCCGCGGCCGCTCTGTGGCTGCTGGGCCATCCCGATCAGGCCGTCGAGCGCAGCCAGGAGGCTGTAGCCCTGGCGCAAGAACTTGATCACCCCTTCAGCCAGGGCTATGCGCTGTACTGCGCCTCCTGGGTGTATCAGATGCTGCGGGATGCGGAAGCCAGCCGCGCACGGGCCGAGGCGTCCATCGCCATCTCCAGCCAACACGGCTTCCCCTTCTGGGTCGCGTACTCGACCATCCAGCACGGCTGGGCGCTGGCGGCGCTGGGGGAGGTGGAGGATGGAATTGCGGAGCTGGATCAGGCCATGGCCGCCGGCCAGGCCATGGGCGCCGGCATCGGACGGCCCTACTTCGTCGCCATGCTGGCCGAAGCCAGGGGCATGGCCGGCCAGGTGGAGGACGCACTCACGCTGGTCGCCGAGGCGCTGGCGGTGATGGAGGAGAGCGGTGAACGCTGGGCGGAGGCCGAGATCTACCGGCTGAAGGGCGAGCTGCTGCTGGCCCAATCTGCGAACAACCAGGCTGAGGCCGAAGCCTGCTACCGGCAGGCCATCGATGTAGCTCGCCGGCAGGGTACGAAGAGTCTGGAACTGCGGGCCGCAGCCGACCTGGCTCGACTGCAGCAGGCGCAGGGCCGGCCTGAGGAAGGCTGCCGGATGCTGGAAGAAGTCTACGGATGGTTTACCGAAGGATTTGAGACAGCCGGCCTCCAGGAGGCTCGGGCGCTGCTTCGAGGATAGTTGGCCGGATGGCTCGTTGGCTGGCTGGGTGGTGCTGCACGAGCCAACTGCCATCTAGCCATCCAGCTATCTCGTGCTTCAGGGTGCCCCACCCGGACGTGCTGTCTCCCCACTGAGTTGAAAGGTGAAAAATGGCCCAACAGAAATGGACCGACGCGTTCCTGGACGAGATGCGCCAGACCGGGGACCCGCTGGCCGACCACACCGTACAAACCCTGTTTGCGGAGGGTGAGGTTGACGCTGTAAACCGGTTACTGGCCAAGCTGATCCGCAACGACCAGATGGCGCCGGCTGATCTGCCGCCCGTGGTGCGCGAGTACCTGGAGCAGAGCGCAGTGCTCCCGGACTGGGCGGACCCGAAGCAGATCAAACAGGGCGAAGCGCTCTTTCGAGACTACGGGCTGATCGCCTTTTCACTGCTGGGCTGTGCCAGCCTGCCGGCCTGCTACTCCGCCGGCGACGCCACTAAGGTGCTGTGGCTCACTCAGCGCCTCGAACAGCACGTCACCCGCCGGCTGGTGGAGACGGCCCAGATGGTCATCGACGTCATGTCGGGGGGTGGTCTCCAGCCGGGGGGCAAGGGCATCCGCGCCGCGCAGAAGGTGCGTCTGATGCACGCCGCTGTCCGCCATCTGATTCTCATGGATCCAGAGGCCGGCGCACCCGGTGCCGCGCCGAAGAACTTCGCCGACGTTTTGATCAGCCATCCGTGGAAGACAGAGGCGTGGGGCCTGCCCATCAACCAGTCGGTCATGGCCGGCACGCTCCTGACCTTCTCCTACGTGATCCTGCGCGGCCTGAGGACCTTCGGAGTGGAGCTAAGGCCGGAGCAGGAAGACGCCTACCTCCACACGTGGAACGTGGTCGGACACATCATAGGCGTCCGCGAGGAATTCCTCTTGAACGCCATGACCTACGCAGACGCCGAACGAGTGTTTGAGACGATCCTGGAACGGAATCGGGCCGAAAGCGCGGAAGCTAAGGCGCTGATGCACGCCCTCCTGGGTTTCATGGAAGGCACGCTCAAGCGCAGAGTTCCCCTGGGGAATCTTGTGTACGTCCGTCACATCCCCAAGATGCTGATCCTGGAGCTGATGGGCGAGGACACCGCGCGACTGCTGGGGATCTCCCTGGATTGGCGCGACCGCCTGGCCCAGGTTCCCCTGGCGCTGTGGATGCGGGCGCTGGGCCGTATCGAGGAAGACACTTATGCCGATCTCTCCGCTTCACACCGGCTGGCGGAGTGGCTGTTCCGCCAGATGGCAGCGGACATGTGGGAGTTGCCGAGGGGTGGCGAACGGGACCTGTTCTACATCCCCACTCACCTGGCGACATCGTGGGGCATGGGCGCCGCTTAGTTGTTAGACCCACCTCACTGTTGACAAGAAGAGTTTTTCGTAAAGGAGGCACGCATGACTGAGCCCTTCCCGTTTTCTCCGTCCGGTAAGCCCTGATTTTGCTCGGGCTTGTTCAACGATTTGCAGTTAACCGATTCACCAATACCAATAAGCATGGAGGTTTGTTGACAATGGCCACAATGTTTGTCAGACACAAGGTTAGTGATTATGACAACTGGAAGCGCGCCTACGATGAATTTGCGTCAGTGCGCAGGGAAAAAGGCGTGACGGGTGCAAGCGTCTATCGCGATGCGACGGATGCGAGCACAATCATCGTTACGCACCGCTTCAAGGACCTGAGCGCAGCCAGGGCGTTTGCCAACTCCGAGGAGTTGAAGGCGGCCATGACGAAGGCCGGCGTAGCCGGTCCGCCGGAAATCTGGTTCGGCGAAGATGTTGAGGAAACGCCGTACTGACCCGCCCGACCTTGTCAATCAAAGGAGGAACACTATGGCTACTTATGTCACGCTACTTCGTTTCACGCAAGAGGGGATTCAGAACATCAAAGAGAGTCCAGCGCGGCTCGACCGGGCCAGGGAAGCTGTCAAGGCCGCCGGTGGTGAACTCAAGGCCTTCTACCTCACCATGGGCCAGTATGACGCCATGGTGATCAGCGAAGCACCGAGCGACGAGGTATACACTACCATCATGCTGGCCATCGGCGCTGCCGGCGCGGTCCGGAGCGAGACCCTGCGTGCCTTCACGGAGGATGAATATCGTAAGATCATAGCTGCTATGCCCTGAGCATCGCTGAGAGGCCAGCCCCTCAGGTTGTCCGAAAACCCAAAGTTGGGGGCGGGCTGGCGCCCCCACACACTATTGAGCGCGAGGGGGATCGAATTTCGGTCCGAACAGGAACCGCGGTGCTGTTGACCGCGGTAGGACTTGATCTGTTCACCGTGCTTGGCGACCGGGCCTTGACCGCATCGGAGCTTGGCGAAAGGCTGGCGCTTCACCCGCGTGGGACCTACGATTTCTTTGATGCGCTGGTGGCCCTGAAATTTCTCGACCGGGATGGGGACGGGCCGACGGGACGTTACAAAAACACGCCGGAAACAGCCGCATTCTTAGACAAGCGCAGCCCCACGTACATCGGCGGTATGCTGGAAATGTTCAACACACGCCTGTTTGGATTTTGGAACGATCTTGACACTGCGCTCAAGACCGGAGAGCCGCAAAACGAGGTTAAGCTCAACGGCAAACCCATGTTCGAGGAACTCTATACAGATGAGGCCCGACTTCGGGAGTTCATGCATGCCATGACCGGCTTTCAGGCAGGAAACTTCATCGCCCTCGCTGATAAATTCGACTTCTCAAAGTACAAGACAGTGAGCGATATCGGAGGTGCGCTCGGACTGTTGTCCCGCGTTGTCGGCACCCGTCATGGGCATCTGACGTTCACGACCTTCGATCTGCCGCCCGTGGCACCACTGGCACAGGAGGCGATTGACGCCGCTGGCATGAGCGACCGCATCACTGTCGTCTCAGGAGATTTCTTTGTGGACGATTTGCCCAAGGCAGATGTCGTGACGATGGGCAACATCCTCCACGACTGGAATCTGGACGGGAAAAAGCTCCTCATCCGAAAGGCCTATAATGCCCTTCCCGATGGCGGCGTCTTTATCGCCATCGAGAACCTGATTGACGATGCCCGGCGCGAACACGCTTTTGGACTCCTGATGTCGCTCAATATGCTGATCGAGCTAGGCGATGGCTTCGATTACACCGGCGCGGATTTTCGGGAGTGGTGCAGCGAAGCAGGTTTCAGGCGGTTCGAATTCATCCCACTTGCAGGCCCCACCAGCGCGGCCATCGCCTACAAGTAATCCCAGCCCGGGGGCCGAGCTTGAGCGAATCATGAGGTCTGAGACGTGGATTAAGAAACTTAGCCAGGATTGAATGCACAATGACCGAACAAGTATTTGTCGCACGCGAACGAGAGCTCACCCAACTCAACACGTTTCTTGACCGCGCCCTCGCCGGCCAGGGCCAAATCTGCTTCGTCACGGGCGAAGCCGGCGCCGGCAAAACCGCCCTGGTCACCGAATTCGCCCGCCGCACCCAGGCACAGTACGACGATCTGCTCGTGGCTGTCGGGCAGGGCGACGCCCAGACGGGCATTGGCGATCCATACCTGCCCTTCCGCGAAGTGCTCGGCCAGCTCACCGGCGACGTGGAGGGCAAGCTGGCTCAGGGCGCCATCACGCAGGAGAACGCCGGTCGGCTGCGGGACTTCCTCAACATCTCGGGCAAGGCCCTTGTCGACCTCGGACCGGATCTGATCGACATCTTTGTGCCCGGGGCGGGGCTGGTGACACGCGCCGGCACATTTGTGGCCGGCAAGGTCGGCTGGTTAGATCGGCTGAAGGATGTGACGGAGCACAAGTCGGCGACCACTGCCGATACCGGCCTGGATCAGAGCCGCATCTTCGAGCAGTACACCAACGTGCTGAAAGCCTTGGCGGCAGAGCGCCCCTTGATCGTGGTGGTGGACGATCTACAATGGGCGGATGCCGCTTCCATCAACCTGCTGTTCCGGCTGGGCCGGCAGATCGAGGATAGCCGCATCTTGATCCTGGGCACCTACCGGCCGGACGATGTCGCGCTGGGCCGGGGTGGGGAACGCCACCCCCTGGAGCCGGTGCTGAACGAGTTGAAGCGCTACGCCGGCGATGTGTGGATCGACCTGGGACAGGCTCAGGCATTCGAGGGCCGGCAGTTCGTGGACGCCCTGCTGGACAGGGAGCCTAACCGGCTGGGTGAGGCGTTCCGTCAGGCGTTGTTCCAGCACACCGGCGGGCATCCACTGTTTACCACCGAGCTGCTGCGGGCCATGCGGGAGCGCGCTGATCTCATCCCGAATAAGCAAGGGCAATGGGTGGAGGGTACCAACCTGGACTGGGGCACCCTGCCGGCGCGGGTGGAAGGCGTGATCGAGGAGCGCATCCGTCGGCTGGACCAGGAACTGCGCGAGGCGCTGATCGTGGCCAGCGTGGAGGGCGAGGATTTCACCGCTCAGGTGATTGCCGGCGTGCAGGAGACGAGTGAGCGCCAGTTGGTGCGCTGGCTGACTCGGGAGTTGGACAAACAGCACCGGCTGGTGCAGGAACAGGGGGTCGAGCGCGTGGGGCGGCAACGGCTGTCGCTGTATCGCTTCCGGCACAACGTGTTCCAGCGCTACCTGTACAACAACCTGGGCGAGTCGGAGCGGGCGTACCTTCACGAGGACGTGGGGAATGTGCTGGAGGAGCTGTACGGAGAGCAGGCGGAGGCGATTGCCGTGCAGTTGGCGCGGCACTTCGTGGAGGCCGGCCGGGATGACAAGGCGCTACCCTATCTGATCCAGGCCGGCGACGCGGCGGTGCGACAGTATGCCAATACCGAGGCGGTGGCACACTACACCCGAGCGCTGGAAGTCGCCGAGCGGGGCGAGGCGACCGGCGATCAACTCATCCACCTCTACCGCCAGCGCGGCCGTGCCCTGGAATTGAATGCCCAACATGAGGAGGCTTTGATCAACTACGAAGAAATGGTAGCGCTGGCTCGCGACCGTGGAGATCGCTCCACGGAGCTGACGGCGTTGATGGCCCAGGTCACGCTCCGCGCCACACCTACGTCAGTATGCGATCTAGCTCAAGCGGAGGCCCTGGCGGAGCGGGCGGTCGCTCTGGCCCGTGACCTGGATGACCAGGTGGCGGAAGCTAAACTCCTGTGGAATCTGCTAAACGTGTACCGCTTCACCCGCCGATTCTCGCAAGCTGTTGGCTGTGGTGAACGGTCCCTGGCCCTGGCACGCAAGCTCGACCTGCGCGAGCAGATGGCCTTCACCCTCCTCGACTTGGCCCAGTCCTATGTGCTGCTCGCGCGCTTCGATCGAGCCACAGAGATGTACCGGGAAGCCAGCGTCCTGTGGCGGGAGCTTGACAATCTGCCCATGCTGGCCGATAGCCTGGCCGCGCTGGCCATCGTTCATACCTTTAGCGGCGAATTTGACCAGGCCTTAACGTTCTCAGAGGAAGCCTTTCAAATCAGCCAATCCATCCACAATCTGTGGGGCCAATCGCATAGCCAAGTAAAGATTGGGCTTGCTTATTGGGAGCGAGGCCGGCCGGATCGGGCCGTCGCTGCGATGGAAGACAGCATCCGTCTCAGCGAGAGAGCGGGGTTCATCCTACCCCAGACATGGACCCAGGCTGACTTGGCGGCGGTGTACGGCAGCCTGGGCGCTACCGAGCAGGGGTTAGAAACAGCCCGTCGCGCCCTGGATATAGCCGAAACACAACTCTCCGTGTTCCGGCCCTGGGTCCTGGCTGTGCTGGCTCACCTTCATCTGCGGAACGACAATTTGACCGAAGCTGAAGCGGCCATTGAGCAAGGCAAAGAAGATCTCTACGGAGCGGATTCATCACTTTTCTTGCTATCGTGCAGGCTGGCTGAAGCTGAACTTGCATTGAGACGAGGTGATTATGAACGGGCGCTGGCGCTGACCGATGATTTGCTGGCCGACTTGCAGGAGTTTGGTGCACGAATATACATACCACAGGCGCTGCACGTCCAAGGGCAAGCTCTATTGGCCCTGGACGAGACTGAGGAGGCCCAGGCGCGTTTAGCGGAAGCCCGCGCCGAAGCCAAAGTGCTGGGCTCGCGGCGCATGTTGTGGCAGATCCTGGCCACCCTCGCCGAGATCGAAGCCCAGCGCGGGCAGGTGGCTGAGGCTGAGAACCTGCGCGCCCAGGCTCGGGAGGTCATTAGGTTCATCGTGGATCACGCCGGCAGACCCGAACTACGTGCCACGTTTCTCAACCTGCCGGATGTGCGGGCAGTGCTGGAGGATTCAACTGGGTGAACCGCATCGCGAAGGAAACGGACAATGAATGAGCAAGTTACTTCGGCTACGCTCAGCACAAGGTTCGTCGCACGTGAGCGTGAACTGGCGCAACTTCAGGCGTTTCTCGACAAAACCCTCGCCGGTCAGGGCCAGGTTTGCTTTGTCACAGGCGAAGCCGGCGCCGGCAAGACCGCCCTGGTCACCGATACTTCGGCTACGCTCAGTACAAGGTTCGCCCGCCGCGCCCAGGCGCAGCATGACGATCTCCTCGTCGCCGTCGGCGACTGCAACGCCCAGACCGGCATCGGCGATCCCTACCTGCCCTTCCGTGAGGTGCTCGGGCTGCTCACCGGCGATGTGGAGCGCGAGCTGGCGCAGGGCGCCATCACCGAGGAGAACGCCGGCCGGCTGCGAAACTTCCTGTTCCGACACAATCTGTTCCAGCAATAGCGGATCGCCACAGTGAACGAGATGGTGGAGGTGGCGAAACAGATTGGCGACCCGGAGCGAAGCACAGAGGCCTACAAGCGGATAGGATATTAGTAGAAGAGGCGGTAATCATCCCCCTTACGTATGGGCGGAATCACATACTGGTAAAGCCATGGGTGAGAAAGTACCCCACGTCGGCAATCACCGGGGCGTTTTGGAAGGATGTTATCATCGAGCCGCACTGAACCGCGTTTGTGGGGTGCTGTCTATTGCTGTATAATCAATAGCTGGGGTTTTCTCTCATCTGGACAGCGAACCAGACTCAGTCACGCAACGCACAAGTTGATCATCAGGTGTACCGATGGCAACCGTATCCTCTGAGATATTGAAAGAGATTGTGGACCGGCTGGTGCGGGGGTTGCAGCCCGAGCGCATTTATCTGTTTGGCTCACAGGCCAGGGGACAGGCGGATGAAGGAAGCGACATTGATTTGTTGCTGGTCGTGCCTGACTCTGACTTGCCCCGGCACCGGCGCGAGGCGCTCTCTTATGACCTGTTGTGGGGATTGACGATACCTGTAGATGTGATTGTCTTAACCCGAGCTGAGTTTCAGCGTGCCAGTCGGGTGAGGACGTCATTACCATCTACCGTGCAAGCTGAAGGGGAATTGCTCTATGGACGAAGCCAAAGCTGATGAGATTCGTGCCTGGTTGCTCAAGGCGTTGCACGATCTCCAATCAGCCGAATGGTTGTTGGCCCGACCTGATCCCTTGTGCAGTGCTGCCGGCTTCCACTGTCAACAGGCCGGTGAAAAAGCGTTGAAGGCGTACCTCACCTGGCGTGATGAACCATTCGAGAGGACTCACTCGCTTGTTGCCTTGATCGCGATGTGTCTGCCATTCGACGCATCCTTCAACGCGCTGCGTTCTGCTGCCACGACGCTAACCCCATATGCCGTCGCGCTACGCTATCCAGGTGATCTGCCCGAACTGACTGAGGTGGAAGCACGGGAAGCGTTGATATTGGCACGAGAAGTTTGGGATTTCGTGCTGGAACGCTTGCCGCCAGAAGTGCGGGTGGAGAATCTAGTATGAGAGTACCCAACCATACCACATCGCCGAGCCCGTCATCTTCGCTACCCTGGACTACCTGGGCGGAAAAAGCCCGCGCCTTCCATCTCAAAGGTGATCACCATGCTCCAGCAGATATTCGTTGCACGCGAGCGCTAGCTGGCCCAACTCCAAGCGTTTCTTGAGCACACCCTTGCCGGCCACGTCCAAATCTGCTTCGTCATGGGCGAGGCCGGCGCCGGCAAGACCGCCCTGGTCACCGATACTTCGGCTACGCTCAGTACAAGGTTCGCCCGCCGCGCCCAGACCCAACACGACGACCTGCTCGTGGTCGTCGGGCAGAGCGATGCCCAGACCGGCGCCGGAATCCCTACCTCCCCTTCCGTGAGGTGCTGGGCCAGCTCACCGGCGATGTCGAGGCCAAACTGGCCCAGGACGCCATCACACAGGAGAATGCCGGCCGGCTGCGCACCTTCCTGCGCGTCTCCGGCCAGGCGCTGGTGGCTGGGTCCCAACCTGATCGACATCCTGGTGCCCGGCGTTGGGGTGGCGACGCGCGCGGGAGCTTTCCTGGCCAGCAGGGTTGGCTGGCTCGATCGCCTGGAGGCGTTGACGGAGCGCAAGTCGGTCATCGGGGACAGTTTCGGTCTCGATCAAAGCCACATCTTCCAGTCGTTGCACGCGTGTGCGATGTGAGCGAGCGAGACCTGGTGGGCCGGCTGACCCGCGATGTGGACCGACAGCACCATCTGATCTGGGAGCAGAGGATCAAGCGCATCGACGGAGAGCGACTCTCCATCTACCGCTTCCGACACAGCCTGTTTCAGCGCTACCTGTATCGCGATCTGAGTGAGACGGAGCGAGAGTTCCTCGGCTGGCTCACACCCAACGTCAATACGCTACTTTTTGATCGAACGGAATTTCGCAGACCAACTGGAGGTTACCCAGGACGATGCATTGGAGAGGTGGGTGCGCTTCAGCCGGGGATGTTCGCGTAGGTAAGGAGGATGTCATGAATAGTTTTACAACCGAAATCCAGATCAACGCACCCGTAGAGAATGTTTGGAAGGCATTGGCGGATATCGGCAATATCTATCTCTGGAACCCCGGTGTCGTTAGCTCCCATCTCACGACGGACGGGGCTACAGACATTGGCGCCAGGAGACATTGCGATCTGGGCGGCCAGAACTATTTGGATGAAGAAGTGGTCGAGTGGGATGCCGGCCGGCGTCTCACCATGCGGATCATCGGGACCAACCTGCCTTTCAAGACGGCGGATATCCGGTTCACCTTACGAGCCGAGAACGGGGCCACTATTGTCGCTGTCTCACCGGATTATGCACTGAGGTTCGGACCGCTTGGGAAGATTCTCGATCGATTGTATGCACGGCGCAGCTATATGAAGGGCATGCAGGCGTTGCTGAGAGGGCTAAAGCAGTACGTAGAGAACGAGCAATGAGAACAAAACGAGAATCATCGCAAAGGAGAAAAGACAAAATGACCGTACAACAAGAAATCTCACCCGACTTCCCATTCGAGTCCCGCTACGTCGAAGTTCACGGTTCCAACATCCACTACATCGACGAAGGTGCGGGGGACCCGATCCTGTTCTTGCACGGCAACCCGACCTCGTGCTACCTGTGGCGCAACATCATCCCCCACGTGACATCCGTGGGTCGCGCCATTGGGCTAGACCTCATCGGCATGGGAAAATCCGATAAGCCGGCCATCGAGTACCGCTTCTTCGACCACGTGAAATATGTGGAAGGCTTCATCGAGAAACTGGGGCTGAAGAACATCACCCTGGTTATCCACGACTGGGGCTCAGCCCTCGGCTTCTACTACGCCATGCGTCACGAGAGCAACGTCAAGGGCACCGCCTTCTTGGAAGCGATCCTCGCGCCGATACCCAGTTGGGATATGTTTCCGGAAGACGTAAGAGAGATGTTTCAAGCTTTCCGGATGCCTGAAGTCGGCTGGGACATGATCGTGAACCAGAATGTGTTTGTCGAACAAGTCCTGCCAGGGGCGGTGGTTCGCGAACTCACGCACGCGGAGATGGAGCACTACCGGGCACCTTTCGCCGACCCCGCCAGCCGCAAACCGGTCTGGCGCTGGCCGAACGAGATCCCCATCGCCGGGGAGCCGGCCGACGTCGCCGAGGCCGTCACGGCCTACGGCCAGTGGCTGCAACAGACAGAGCTGCCGAAGCTGCTGTTCCACGCCACCCCGGGCGCGCTGATCCGCGCGCCGATGGTGGAGTGGTGCCAACAGCATCTCAAGAATCTGGCGAGCGTGGACGTGGGTGAAGGGGTCCACTTCCTGCAGGAGGACAATCCCCACGGGATCGGTTCGGAACTGGCGCGTTGGTACAGCCGGCTTTAAGCCGGCAGAAGGAGAGGGGTAGCGACACGCATGAGGGCACTTAACAATGTTTGCGTAGCAGGGGGAGTCGAGTATGACTGCAAAACAACACGGCGGGGTGCTCTTCGCGGCCGATGCGGCGAGCAACATGCTGGGCCTGGGCTACAGCCTCGGGTACGAGGATCTCGACGAGGGCAAGCGCAGCCTGGCGAAGATCGCTGCCCTGGATTTCGAGATCGCATGTTTTGGGCACGGGAAGGCCATCATGCAAGAAGCATCAAGCCGGTTCAGGCGGAAATGGGCGACGTCAGCAGTATAACAGGCTCCGAACACCTGACAGGCGTACGGGGTGAAATCTCGGGGATTTGCATGATGCAAGGGCCCACAATCTTTGAAGCCCATTCCAGCTACGTGCTGGGATTAGAATTCACCTGCGACAGCCGGGTCCTGATCTCCGCCGGCATGGACAACGTGGTCAAGCTATGGTCCGTTCCCGATTGGGAGCTGATTCGCACGTTCGAAGGACACGCAAACAGCGTCAACAGCTTCGCCCTTGCCCCCGATGAGAAGATCCTGGCGACGGGTTCATCGGACAACACCGTGAAGCTGTGGTCGTTCCCGGATGGCGCGGTGCTCCACACGCTGCAGGATCGCAAGAAGACCGTGGCTGCTGTGGACATCTCGCCTGATGGGAAGTGGGTGGCGGCCGGCTCGTACGGGGGCCGGGCGACGGCCTGGACACTGGCCGGGGAGGAGGTGGTCGGCATCAAGGCGAGCAGGAAGAACCTGTCATCGGTGGCCTTCTCGCCTGATGCAAGGATGCTTGCCACCTCCGGGCTGGGGCCGGAGATCATGCTGTGGTCATTGCCCGCCGGCGAGCACGCCGGTACCCTCCCCAGCCAGGATATTGCTGTTGGCTCGCTCACGTTCATCAGCGACGGTCGCTACCTGGTCTCAATGGGTTATGGGGGCACGATCAGGTTCTGGGATACCGGGACCTGGCAGGAGGTGCGAACGATTGAACCCGGTGAGGCCGGCGTTCGAGGTCTGGTGTTCTCGCCGGACGAGTCTGGGGTTGCTCTGAGTATGACAAGCGAGGTGCAAATCCGCTCTGTGGACGATTGGTCACTGCAAGAGCAGCTTCCAGTCAACACCAAGGTCGTGAATGGCATGGCCTTTTCGCCCGACGGACGATGGCTGGCAGTGGGAGCAGCGGATAGGAGAATCCGGGTGTGGGAACTTCAGCAGTAGAAGGAACCATATTGAACTTCTGTCAACTGCTGTCCTTCACGTATCCAGTGCCCCGACATGTGGTGGAAGTGCATGGTGAGGCCTGGACGGCGGTCGAGAACATCGTCACCAAATTCTGAGAGGGTCTGCTTTCCCGGCCACAGGGGGCTTCGTACCGCCAGGAATGCCAGGGCACTCACCGGCGATTGGTCTGTCCTACGATACCGACTTGACTGTTTCTCCAACCACGAGTAGAACTGTCGCCACAAAACAGCCAAAGACTCTGTCTCTACGGACGAAACGCAGGACGGCAAGGAGGGCAACATAATGCTTCCCGAGACAGCAGATTTTGTAATCGTCGGCGCCGGCGTGATGGGCACCAGCACTGCCTTTCACCTGGCCTCGCGAGGAGCCGGCCACGTCGTGCTGTTGGAAAAGGACGCCATCGGGTCGGGTTCCACGGGGAGAACCGGTGGCATCATCCGCCAGCATTACTCCAACGAGGTCACGGCGCGCATGGCCAAGCGCAGCCTTGAGGTTTTCCAGAACTTCTCGAAGATCGTCGGGGGCGACGCCGGCTTCACCGAGACCGGTGCCCTGTTCATTGTCGGCGAGCGGGACCGCAAGGGGCTGGCAGCCAACGTCGCGCTGCAGCAGTCCGTGGGTATCAGCACGCGGGTCGTCGATGTTGAAACGATGCGCGAGTTAGCACCCTACTTGGACCTATCCGACGATGTCGTCGCGGCCTACGAGCCCGAGGCCGGCTACGCCGATGGGACCGGCACGGCGACGGGTTTCGCTCAGGCTGCTCAACGCCACGGGGCCGAGGTTCACCAGAACGTTGCGGTCACCGACATCATCGTCGAAGGCGATCGGGTGGCTGGGGTCAGGACCACGGCCGGCGACATTCAGGCACGGCGCGTTGCGGTGACCGCCGGCCCGTGGGGTGGCCGGCTACTCAGTCGCATTGGGATCGACTTCCCTCTTGAAGTCAGTCGCCATCAGGTGGCCAGCGTGCGGCGTCCGGAAGGCGTGGCCGACCCACACCACCCGGTGGTGGGCGACTTCCTGCATGGGTACTACATGCGTTCAGAGACGGGCCAGCTCACCCTCATCGGCTCCATTGAGGCGGAAGAAGCCCAGAACATCGTGGCCCCTGACGATTACAAGCTCGGAACCGATCGGGGGTTTGTGGAGGAGTACATCGAGCGGGCATCGCGCCGATTCCCAGCCTTGATGGATGGTGAGATCATGGAAGGCTGGTCCGGCCTGTACACCGTGACGCCCGACTGGCACCCGATTATCGACGCCGTAACGGGGATCGAGGGGCTGTTCTGCGCTCTGGGGTTCAGCGGCCATGGATTCAAGCTGGGTCCCGTGGTGGGCGAAATGGTGGCAGACCTGGTCGCCGGCGAGCAACAATGCCCCATTGACTCGTCGATCTTCAATGCTCGCCGCTTCGAGGAGGGCCGGCTGGTCCGCGGGCAGTACGAGTACAGCATTATAGGCTAAGCGAAACGTACTGCGTACGCTCTTCGTCACTTTTGTGTGAAGCACTTTGACAACTGAGAACGAGAACGGCTAAGCTTTGGGCAAAACCTCAGCGAAAG
>JBHIAO010000043.1:0-21855 GCA_046758565.1 Anaerolineae bacterium | reverse complement strand
CCGATGGTCCCCACATTCACATGCGGCTTCGTTCGTATGAATTTCTCCTTGGCCATGAAACAAATCCTCCTGCACAGTCACCAGGTTGAAGCCCGCTTTCACCTTCAACTCTGGCTCGATCAATTGACGTTGTCGTGTGGGCGGGGAAGGATTCGAACCTCCGAAGGCTTATGCCAGCAGATTTACAGTCTGCCCCCGTTGGCCACTTGGGTACCCGCCCATATCAGTCAGTTGGTCAGTTAGTCGCTTAGTCAGGTAGTCGATTAGTCACTTGGTCAATGCGACAATCCGACTACCTGACCACACGACCAAGTGACCAACTGACTAACTAAGCCGACGGTCGGACTCGAACCGACAACCTGCTCATTACAAGTGAGCTGCTCTGCCGATTGAGCTACGTCGGCGCACTGCGTCTTAGCAAATGACCCAAAAAACAAGTATACTTATTTGAGGTTAATTGTCAAATTTCCCTTCGAAGCGCTCTACACAGCGCGTCGAACGATGGAGCGTTCCGGTGTTCAGCGTGCAACGTTCAACTGGCCGGCCCCATGTCGCCACGCGGCATACAGCACAATCGAACCGGCGACTGCCGCGTTGAGCGAATCGATCTTGCCGCGCATCGGTAGCCTGACCAGGAAATCGCACGTCTCGCGCACGAGCTGGCTGAGTCCCTGCCCTTCGCTGCCGACGACGATAGCCGTCGGCATGGCCCAGTCCAGCGCGTCGTAGTCACTGTCGCCGGCCATGTCCAGACCGACAATCCACAGGCCCCGCTCCTGCAACTCTTTCAGCATGCGAACCAGATTCGTCACTTGAGCCACCAGCAGATGTGTCACCGCACCGGCCGACGACTTGTGAACGGCTGGCGTGATACTGGCAGATCGTCGCTGGGGTATGATTAGCCCATGCGCGCCAACGGCTTCGGCAGTGCGAATGAGCGATCCGAGATTGTGGACGTCTTGCACATGGTCCAGGACGAGTATCAGCGGGCGCTCGTTTCGCCGTCGGGCCAGCGCCAGCATATCATCGACCGTTGAGTAATAGAAGGTCGGCACTCTGGCGACGACACCTTGATGGCTGCGGGCCATGCTGTTCAACTCTGCACGGTCAACCCACTCGACAGCGATATTTCGGGCACGTGCTCTCTCCAAAATCTCACCGACCGAACCTGTGGCCTTCACGCCCTTGGCCAACAAGATCCGGTCGATAGCTTGATCGCTTCGCAGAGCCTCTAAAACTGGATTACGGCCGTAAATGATCTCTGTCACACCATGCGCCATTCGGTCCCGGTCGATGTGTCTTCGAGTATCACTCCCAAGCCAGCCAGTTCGTCGCGAATCTTGTCAGCCAGATCCCATTGCTTGGCGGCACGGAGCTCGCCACGGATACTAATGAGCAGTTCGATGAAGGGCTGTGCCTCGGCCTCACCAGCACAGGTTCCGCGCGTGAGATCAAACCCCAGTACGCCCGTTAGTGTCAGCAGGGTTTGTTGGGCCTCTTCAAAAGGCTCGCCGGCTATGCCAGCATCCCGCGCACTGTTAATCGCTTTCACCAATTCGAAGATGTGGGCCAGTGCCTGCGGTGTGCTGAAGTCATCGTCCATGGTTTCGTAGAAGCCACGACGGGTCTTCTCCACCTGAGCGTTCAGGGCATCGGCTGCATCGGGGTCCGCGTCACTTCCGCTTGACTTTGCCGGTCGCAGTGCTGATCGCAGGCGTTCCAGACCGCGCTCTGCGGCGTTGATGCTTTCACGGGTGAACGTCACTGGCCGGCGATATCCGGACAGCAACACAAACAGTCGGAGCGATTGCGGGTCGTGCTGCTCCAGGAACTCCTGGATGGTGATCAGATTGCCCAAGGACTTGGACATCTTCTCTTCACCCAGTTTCAGTAGCCCGTTATGCACCCAGTATTTGGCGAATGGTTTCTCTGTGTAGGCTTCGGTCTGGGCAATTTCGTTTTCGTGATGAGGGAACAAGAGGTCCATGCCACCACCGTGGATGTCAATCTGCTCGCCCAGGTGATGTAAATTCATTGCCGAGCACTCGATATGCCAGCCGGGCCGGCCTTCTCCCCATGGGCTGGACCATGACGGCTCGCCGGGCTTCGCTGCCTTCCAGAGGGCAAAGTCCATAGGATGTTCCTTGCCGTCCAAAGTTTCGCCCGGCTGAGCGCCTTCCAGGGTTCGGTTTGAAAGCTTGCCGTAGTCCGGGTACTTCTGTACCCGAAAGTACACGTCACCGTTGGATGTGTATGCATACCCTGTCTCAACCAGGCGTTCCACCATATTAATAATCGTCGGAATCTCGGCGGTCGCCCGTGGGTATAGATCAGCTTCTTTCACGTTCAAGGCCTTCATTTCCTGCAGAAAGTCACGTGCATGTTTGTCGGCCAATTCATGCGGACTGATCCCCAACGCGTGTGACCGGGCGATGATCTTGTCATCTATGTCAGTAAAGTTTTGCAGATACTTGACTTCGTACCCCTGGTGTTCCAGGTAACGCCGGATGGTGTCAAACACCAGAGATGACATCGCGTGCCCGATGTGAGCACTGTCGTACACGGTGACCCCACACACGTACATTCGAACCTTGTCGTCTTCCAGAGGTTCGAACGTTTCCTTCTGCCGTGTCAACGAATTGTAAATCTTCAGGGTCATGCAGCCTCCACCCATTTGGAGACCGGAGACTAGAGATTGGAGATCGTCACTCTTGAATCTCCAATCTCTGATCTCTAATCCCCCTATGAAACAATGAAGCTATTTCTGGATGCTTCCTTGGGATCCCAAACTACTTCTTGAGGACCATTTGAGCTCTGACGATGAGTTCAATAGCTGTGAGCGTATCGATCTTACCAGTGTTGATTACCAGGTCGTACAGCGATGGGTCGGTCCACTGGATGTTGTAGTAACGTTTCATGTACTCACTGCGAGCCCGGTCGCTGGCGATCACACGGACTCGCGCTTCACTCCGGTTGATTTTCTCGCGTTCTATCAGGGTTTCAACTCGCCGATCAAATGGGGCGACGATCTGGGTGTGCAGTGCGTCGTCGCGATCTCGCAGGATGATCCGACCCCCGCGCCCCACGATCACGACATTGCCCTGATCAGCCAGATCCCGGATGATCTGTTCGATCACCTGTACATAACTGCCCATGGGTTGGCTGAAGATCGGGGCCGCCGGCGTCAACATGTTGCTCAGCGGTAGGGCCACTGGTACCGTAGTCTCTCGACGCGATATGTGGGGGATCTGCGGAATCACCGGCATGGTGTTGACGATGTTAAGAACCCGCTCAATCAGGCTCCGCTGGCCTTCGTAGCTCAGCTCGGTGAGGGTGGCCTGGGGCACACCAGCCTCGCTGGCAGCCCGATGGATGATTTCCCGGTCGACGAAACGCAGTGACAGTCGTTCAGCCACACCGGCAGCGATTTCGCTGCCGCGACTGCCCAGTTGTCGAGATACTGTGAGAACCGCCATGATCTATTACGCACCCACACTTCCATTCAGCGCAGCGAAAATCATCCGACCGGCTACCGTTTGCAGTACGCGAGTAACCGTCACCTCCATGGTGGTGTTGATGTACTGCTTCCCGTTTTCTACCACAACCATGGTTCCGTCGTCCAGATACCCGACGCCCTGCCCGAGCTCTTTGCCTTCCTGGATGATCCGCACACGGATCGTTTCTCCAGGTAACACGATAGCTTTGACCGCGTTGGCCAGCTCGTTGATGTTCAGCACTGTGATGCCTTGTAGCTCGGCAACGCGGTTCAGGTTGTAGTCGTTTGTGATTATCGGGGCTCCCAGCCGCTTACCGAGGCGGACCAGTTTACTGTCGACTTCGTCTGCCTCCGGAAAATCCATGTCCGCGACTTCGACGGGGACATCGCTGTGTTTCTGCAGCTTATTCAGGATTTCCAGGCCACGCCGGCCACGGTTTCGCCTCAGGGTGTCGGACGAGTCAGCGATGTGCTGGAGCTCATTGAGTATGAAGCGCGGCACCAGAATCGTGCCGTCAATAAATCCTGTCTGCGCAATGTCCGCGATGCGGCCATCAATAATTACACTGGTGTCCAGGATGACGTAATCGCCCTTCCTACCCTTGCTACCACCAGGCAACCGGGCGCTAAGCAGGTTGATCAGATCTGTCTGGCGGGCGACTGCGATGACAATCCCCAGGTAGCCGAAGAGCAGCGTTGCCACGAAGGGCATCAGCCGGCCCAGCGAAAGAGGAAGGTAGTGCAGCGGTACCGCCGTTAACGCCGAGATAAGAAGCCCAATCACCAGACCTATGATGGCTGCCACAAGAGTCTGGATTGGGAGCGTCCGCATCTCTCGATTGATCCACGCCAGAGGTCGAACCGTCAGCCAAGGGGTAACGAGGAATCCTATTAGAGCGCCGATCACTGCTAGACCACCGTTCGCGACCAACGGTGACACCTGGATTACAGACACATAGGACATGAGCTCCTGGCTCAGTGCCTCCCCCAGTTGCCAGCCCACGGCACCCAAGATAATCAGGCCAAAAATCCGCGAAATTCGCGTGATGTTCATGAACCACCTCAGGATAATGCGAAGATGATACCAGTAAAATGAAAAAGTGTGCCTCTCAGCACACTCCTCACTCAGATAGCATCGACTGCCCCGGAGCGCCGGCTCCAGTGCATCGGATCAAGTTGTTGATTCACTTGGCTCTAGATGCTTGCCGGAGAAACAGGATGGTTATACACTGTATGAGTGCGCTGTAGGTTTTCCTACAAGGCGAGATAAGTCCACTCTAAATAGTAGCATAGCGACAACCGTTTGTCAAAAATCATGACCTAACCACGGTGGCCCGGTCGAAGGTTCAACGCATAGGCCAGCATGTCGCATTTGGAAGAATGGCGCGAATCTGGTATCATAAGTTATCGCGTAGGTGACTGGAGAAGCTTATGATGAAACTGATCATGACGTGGGATATCCGGCCGGGACGTGAAGCGGCCTATTTTGACTGGGCGATAAAGACGTTCGTGCCGCGGTTGATGGAGATGGGGCTTCAGCCTGTGGATGCGTGGTACACAGTGCACGGCGATGCGCCACAAATGCTGGCAGGCGTCCTGGCTGAAGATCGCGAGACACTCAGCGCCGCATTGGGAAGTGCCGAGTGGCAGGAATTGCGTTCTGAATTGATGACGTATATCACAAACTACAGCCAGAAAGTAGTAAAGGCCACCAGTTCCTTCCAGTTTTAGCCGGATCACTTTTCCAGAGTAACACAGGCTCTTGTGGTGCGCTACAAGAGCCTGTGTTTATGGTGTCGGCAACTTGCTCTAGACTGCCGTTTTCTCGCTTTTCTCGGTTTTCGAAGCCGGCGACGTGCTGGTGTCAGAACTCTTGCCATCGCTGAGCGCTTTTCGGTTGTCGGTGACGTAAAAGCCCGGCCCTCTGAAAATGACGCCCACGGGTGTGATCAGCCGGCGGGCCGATGGCTCCCCGCAATTGGGACAGACCTTTATAGGGCCGTCTGCGAATGATTGTCGGCGTTCGAATTCATAATGGCAGGCCTCGCATTCATACGCGTACACTGGCATAAGCCTCGACTCCTCCGTTCCATAAAGTCAACATCACAGCGCAATATTATATTCAATCCTGCACAAACCACCAAATGCGTTACACGTTGGAACGTCTCCACGCTCGAATGTTGAAGACCGCCTAACAGCTCCTGACGGAGTCGAAAACGATTCGGTCGTAGACCCAATACTTTTCGAATAAGCGGCGTCCAGACTTCGGAAGTCTCAGAAGCGCCTTGAACTGGCAGAGTTCCAGCCGATTTCAGGCCGATTCCGCTTCGGAAGACACATCACCAGACTTCCGAAGTCTTATTTGAAAGGTATTGGTCGTAGACCTGCGCCCATCTCGTGCACGTGTAAACGTACGGCGTGCTAACGTGTAACGCGCTAGTACGCGCCCGTACCCATGATGACGGTGGGAATGGTGCGCAGGATGATCTTGAAGTCAAGCCATAGTGACCAGTTCTCGGCGTAGAAAAGATCCAACATCACCATCTCGTCAAACGTGAGCTCGCTCCGACCACTGACCTGCCACAGTCCGGTAACCCCAGGGGCCACCAACAGGCGCTTCCGATGCCACGGCCGATATTGCTCGACCTCGGCCGGCACGGGTGGGCGGGGCCCCACCAGACTCATATCCCCCTTCAACACATTCCATAACTGCGGCAGTTCGTCGATGCTCAGCCGGCGCAACCATCGACCTACACGGGTGAGCCGGGGATCATCCCGAATCTTGAACAGTGGGCCGGATGCTTCGTTGAGGTTTCTCAGCCGATCCTTGTCCTCGTCGGCACCAACTACCATTGATCGGAACTTATATAGGGTGAACGGCCGGCCATCCCGCCCCACACGTACCTGTGGAAAAAGCACGGGTCCGGGTGTATCCCATTTGATCAGTATCGCGACCACAGCTATCAGTGGTGCCGTGGTCACCAGACCCGCGCCTGCGAGAACTACATCGGTGATGCGTTTGATACCGCGCTTCCAACCTCGAATCGACACCTCCTGCACGCCGATTAGGGGAATGCCGCTGATGTCATCGATATCGACCCGGTTCAGGCGGAGTTGGAACAGGTCGGGTACGATGCGTGCACGCACACCAAGCCGCTCACAGTGGGTCATGGTCTCCATGATCTTCTCGATCGAGTGCCATGGTAGGGCGACGACTACCTCGTCGATGGCGTGGCTACGCAGCACCGCCGGCAATGTATCGATAGGCCCAAGAGCACGGAACCGTCCCAGGTTCTGATGCCGGCGTTGGGGATCGTCGTCCAAGAATCCTGCGACCTGGTAACCCAGTTCAGGGCGAGCCATGATGCTACCCATGACAGATCGACCTACGTCCCCGCACCCCACCACCAGCACTCGCTCAACCCAAATGCCGCGGCGATGTAACATGGCCCGGATCGTTCCGAAAACCAGCCGGCTTGCGCTGAGTACGATGACGATGAGGACGCCGGCGTATCCCAGCATGAGTCGCGAGTAGAACTGGGGCCGAACATTGAACGTGAGCACGGTAAGCACTGCAATCCCGATCAGGGTACCGGTGAGCAGCTTGTACACCTCGTCGAGCCATGGTGCCCCTCGTCGCGAATCGTAAACCCCTTCGAATTGGTACGCCAGCAGCAGAATACCGGCCAGGGTCAACCCGATGGGGAACCATACGCGATAAGGCTGATAGTAGTCTGGGTCGAGCGTGGCCGGCCACTCAGCCCGGTAGCGTAGCCAATAGGCTAGGGCGAAGGCCAGGTTGATGAGGACGATATCGATCAACGCCATCACCAGGCCTGCCCCGGGCCAGGCGCTTCTCCTGGCTGAGGGGCCGGAGTCTGGCTTATCTTGTGATGACATCAGTCGCTCCTTGGTAATTGTGAATTGTGAATTGTTAACGACACCTTGCAAAGAGAAACAATTCACAATTAACCGTTCACAATTCATATTCACAATTAAGAAAAGCCGCCACTACGAACGGTTTTTAGATAGGTTCTGAGAACCGAATCATATACTGCCACTGTCCGCTCAGCGCTGGCCTTCCACGAAAACCTCTCTGCTCTAGCCAGCCCCTTCGCTGCCATCGATGGCGCCAGAGTATCATCCGTGAGGACGCGGTGGATGGCCTCAGCCAGTGCATTCACATCGGTTGGGTCCACCAAGAGGCCGGCCGATCCCACCACCTCCGGTAAACTAGACGTGTTGGACACGATCACCGGCGTGCCGCACGCCATGGCCTCCAGTGGCGGGAGGCCGAAGCCTTCGTAGATCGATGGGAAGACAAACGCATCGGCGGCGTTGTACCAGTACGGCAGTTCTTCATGCCGAACAAACCCGGGCAGCCAGACACGGTTGTTCAACCCTAGTTCATCAACCAAGGCGAACACGCTCTCGTATTGCCAGCCGCGCCCACCGCCGATGACGAGCCTGTGTTCGATTTCGCCCAATGCCGCGTAGGCGCGGATCAGCGTGGTCAGGTTCTTGCGTGGCTCGATGGTGCTGATGCATAGAATAAATCGCTCTGGAAGCTGATGCACTTCCCGAAATGCCTGCACCTCGTGCGCTGGGAGCGGGTAGAAGAGCTGGTCGATGCCGTTGGGCACAGTGTGAACGCGGCCGGCCGGCACATCGAGCAGCCGAATCACGTCCTGTCGGGTGTGCTTGGATACAGTGATGACGGCATCGGCGCGTCGCACAGCCAGGCGCGTCATAAGCTTGAGGTACAGGCGATTCCCACGGTTGAAGGTCTGAGGATAGAGAAAGAAGCTCAGGTCATGTACTGTCACAGCAGATCGGGTCGGGCAGATCAGCGGCAACGCGTAGGCCGGCCCGTGGAGCAGGTTGACATTCTCTCGCACGAGGTGCGCCGGCTGGAACAATTGCTCCCACAGCACACGCGCCGGCGGGGACACCGTGGGGAACGGCGCCAGACGGGAATCGACGCCATGCCACGTCATGTCGCCGGCTCGCGGATCGCCCAGATAGGCCGTGATGCGATGGTGACTGACCTGTGGTAGATGCTCCAGCAGTGCGCGGATGTAGCGGTGGATGCCGGCGCCCCTGTAGCTGTCCGACATGGACAACAAGTGGGCGTTGATCGCGATGTGCATTTCGGATACTTCAATCCCAAGATTCGAAATTCGAAATTCGAAATTCGAAATTCATTCTGCGGTACAGCGCGACGGTGCGACGGGCTATATGTGCCTGCGTGAAGTGTTGCAAGACGCGGGCACGACCATCCTGTCCCAGCCGGCAGTGTAGGTTTGGATCGTGCATGAGCCGCCTCAAGTGGTTGCGCAGCGCCTCAATGTCGCCTTCGGGGAAGACCAGACCGGCATCTCCGATGACGTTAGGGATCTCACCGCATGTCGAGCCAATCACGGGCACCTGACACGCCATCGCCTCGATCAGAACTCGCCCAAATTGCTCCTTCCAGTTGTCTTGTGTTTGTGACGGGAGCACGAGAACGTGCAGTTGGTTCAGGTAGACCGGCACTTGGCACGATGGTCGTGCTGGCTCAAAGGCGACGCGACTCCTCAGTCCCAACCGGCTGGCCTGCTGCTGCAGCGAGTCTTGAAGTGGGCCGGCACCCAGGATCCTCAGTTGCCACTCGCCTTGGAGGCCCGCGACAGCTTCCAAGAGTAAATCAACGCCTTTTGCCCGAACCAATCGCCCGACGTACCCGATTGTAAATGTTCCATTTCGGATTTCGGATTTCGGATTTCGGATTGCGGATTGCGAAATGTCATTCCGAAATTCGAAATCCGAAATCCGAAATGGGGCTGCTGGCCTGAATAGCTCTGGATCCACGCCGAACTGAGGTATCACTTCGATCGGACCTGCGTAACCCTTGGCGTGTATCACATCAACGGCCTCTTGATTGCCGGCGATGGCCGCATCGGCATGGCGGAGCACATATCGCTCCACCCAGGCGAAGGGCGGGGGATAACGCCGGTAAATGTTTTGCCAGGTGAAGAAGAGTGTCCTCGCGCCGGCTTGTTGACCCAGCCACATCGCCTGCAAGGTCGCCAGATTGTACGGTTCCTCGTCGATGTGGATGATATCTGGTTCCACTTCGCGGATGCGCCGGCCCAGACCTGGATAGAAGTGCAGGTGAAAGCGGCCGTTCAGGACCATAGGTTCAACGACAAGCCGGTAACCCTGCGTATGCTGTCGTTCAAGTGTGATCGTTCGGCCAGCTTCTTGCCACGCCGGCGGCACGACAACGGTGAGGTCTACGTCATCGTGCCGGCCGATTTCTTCTAGCTTGCGTTGGTAGGCTCCGACCACGCAGGCCTTCGATACCATTAGGACGCGCATGGGCAAACCAATGTTTAATTGTGAATTGTCAATTGTCAATTGTGAATTCTCACTGGCCGGCCTGGCGCAGCGCGGCTTTGATCTGTGCCAAATGCAAGGTGGTATGCCAGAGCGAACGCTCGATTGGGTAATGCGGATTGATCTCGCCGTAGTTCGGGTGCAAGACACTGTTCTTGAGCTGTTCAGGACTCAGGTTGGCGGCGAACTCTATAGTGGTTTGTCGGTTCGACTTCCACTGTTTCAGAATCTCCGGTATTGACTGACCCTCGTAGCGTGCCACATTTCGGGCGTTGATCTCATCCAGATCGTAGGGTTCAAACTGGAATGATGGATTCTCAGCGATGATTTCGGCCAGCCGGCGTAGCTGCCACTCCGAGGCGGTCAGGTGCGCGGTCACGCCCCAGAGGGTCCAGTCATCCTCTCCGAGGGACACATCGGCGACGTCGTCAGTCAGTCGTGCCGCTGTTGTCAAGAACTCGTCTCGGTTGCGTTCCAAACGTTCCACAAGATCATTCATGGCATGTTCTCCTCGCTCAGTCTTGGACACCCCAACTTGTTGGGGGTCTGCTGGTTCAAGCCGATTTGTCGCACTCCAGATACTCCAATGCAAGCCCTTGATAAGCTGGATCATGTTATGTCTTCGTACACGGCGTGTGTGGCTTTGGCAGTGCGTTCCCAACTAAAGCGGCCGGCCTGTGACAGACTTGTCTGGCGCATGGCCTGCCGGCGCTCAGCATCACCAAGTACGGCCGATATCGCCTGAGCCAGTGCATTGATATCGTCTGGATCGACAGCGAGGCCGGCCTCACCCACTACCTCGGGCAGGCTTGACGTGCTCGACGTCACGACCGGCGTACCGCAGGCCATGGCTTCTAACACCGGCAGCCCGAATCCCTCGTAGGTTGACGGGAAGACGAAGAGCTCCGCGCCGCTGTACAGCGCTGGCTTATCCTGCTCATCAATCCATCCTGGAAACACTACCGATTCCTCGATGCCCAGTTGAGCCGCGATGCGCTGCGGGTCGGGTGTGAAGTCTGTATCGCTCACCGGCAAACGACCCGCGATGACCAGCCCAAGGTCAGTGATTCGTCCTGAGCCCAGTCGAAGGGTCCGAAAACCGCCGGCCTGCACCTGGGCGAAGGCCCGGAGCAACGCCCCCACGTTTTTTCTCTGGTCAAACCCACCTAGGTACAGCGCGTACCGGTCAGGTAGACGGTAGCGTCGCCGCGCTTGTTCCACCTCCCCCGACGTTGCCGGGTGGAACTGCGGGCTGGCCGCGAGAGGAATGACGTGCACCCGCTGCGGCTTTACCTTCAGATGAGCGACAATGTCTCGCTTCGAGCATTGCGAATCGGCGATGATCGCGTCGGCCCGTCGTGCGCCAGCGGCGACCAGCCATGTGTAAGCCCGCACCAGCGCCGAACGCCGGTATGCCGGCAGCACCATCGGAATCAGGTCGTGCACAGTGACCACCGTCGGCATTGTCGGAAAGGCCGGCGATGCGAAGTATGGGATGTGTGCGACGTCAGCCCCTTGCTTCACCGTCGCCCGGCGAAACGCCACTTGTTCAAACCAGAGCTTGTAAAGGTCCGAAGTCCTCAGTTCTAGGTCCGAAGTCTCAAGCGGAGCAATATTCGGCTCTGAACATTGGATTTCGGTACCACCTGGGACGACGGGGCCAAAACGAGTCTCGGGTTCCAGGGCGGCCAGGGCCGGCAATAGATGGCGCACGTACTGGCCACTTCCGGTGGCCGGCTGATCCCAGAACCAGGCGTTGAGCGCAACGTACATCGGTACCGAGTCTCCAGAGCAGATGACTCATGTGTGCCGGTGAGAGCTGAACCGACAAGCGTGATGCGTGATGCGTGATCCGAAATGTCCGTTGACCATGTAGTTCCTCTTGCGGACCGAGCTGCTCTCAGTTCCCGCGTAGTTCCCCAAGGTTCCCCTTAGTTCCTCTTAAGTTGTGATACCGACGACCTCGCTAACTTTCAGCGGTGTCCCACACCGCTCCGGAGTAACCCTCTGGGTATTGCTGGCGCCACGCCCAGGCGCTGCCGATGATGTCTTCAAGGTCGGGATACCGAGGCACCCAGCCGAGTTCCTGCCGGATGCAGTCCGAACTGGCGACCAGGACAGCCGGGTCGCCGGGTCGGCGTGGTGCCTCAACCGCCGGGATGGGCCGGCCCGTCACGCGCCGGGCAGTCTCCAGAACCTCTCGGTTCGTGAAGCCACGACCGTTGCCCAGGTTGTAGATACGCTGCTCGCCTGGTTCCAGGGCCGCTAAGGCCAACACGTGCGCCCATGCCAGATCGATCACATGGATGTAGTCGCGGATACACGTGCCGTCTCGAGTCGGGTAATCAGTCCCGTAAAGTTCGAGATGGTCGCGCTGGGCCAACGCGACCTCCAAGATGATTGGGATCAAATGACTTTCCGGCTGATGGTCCTCACCCAGGGGCGGGGCGGCGCCGGCGGCATTGAAGTAGCGCAGCGTGGCATAGCCCAGACCGTGAATCTGGCTGAACCAGGCGAGCATGTGCTCTACCATCAGTTTCGAGGCGCCGTAGGCATTCGCGGGGCGAGAGGGATGTTTTTCATCGATAGGCGTGTACTCCGGATCGCCGTAAACCGCTGCCGTGGACGAAAACACAACTCGGTCGACGCCATACTCTAGCATCGTCCTCAAGAGCGTCAGGGCGTTGGCCGTGTTGTTCTGGAAGTACGCTTCTGGTATCTGCATCGACTCGCCGGCCTCGATGAAGGCAGCAAAGTGTATCACGGCATCAAACGCCCCTTCACGAAATACGGGCTCCAGCATCGCCTTGTCGCCCACGTCGCCTCGCACGAAAGTCGCGGCTGGGTGGACGGCCTCACGATGGCCCCGCACCAGGCTGTCGTAGACCGTGACTTCATGGCCGCCGCGGATAAGTTCAGCCGTCACAGTGCTGCCGATGTAGCCGGCGCCCCCGGTTACCAGGAGCCTCATCACCTTTCACCCTCGTAAGCGTCCAAATGCCAGTTATCAGTGATCAGTCATCAGATTCTGACTACTGATCACTGATCACTGGTCACTGATGGTCTTCAACCCATGAAGAACTTGATAGTCCGGGCCAGGCCTTCCTCGAACGGTGTCGCAGGACGCCACTCCAATTCGCGCATCGCCCGCGCCAGGTCCAGCACACTGTGACGGATGTCACCTGGTCGGGGTGGGCCATAGCGCGGATCGTGATGATAGCCGGCCAATTGCTTTAGCGTATGGTACAGGCGGTTGATGCTCGTGCCTTGGCCTGTGCTGATGTTGTAAGTCGCGTTGTCACCGCAGTCCAGTGCCCTCAGATTGGCCATTGCCACGTCGCCCACGTACACGAAATCGCGCGTCTGCTCCCCGTCGCCGTCGATGGTCACAGGCATGCCGGCCAGCATTTGCTCCACAAAGATTGTGATTACGCCGGCCTCACCGAATGGGTCCTGGCGCGGTCCATACACGTTGGCATATCGCAGCGTAATATGATTCAACCCGTACAGTCGACGATAGAGGGCCAGGTAATGTTCCCCGGTCCATTTGCTCTGGCCGTAGGGGGAGAGAGGGGAAATCGGATGCTCTTCGGGTATGGGCAGTTCGTTGGGATCACCGTAGACGGCACAGCTTGACGCGAAGATCACCTTGCGCACGCCATGCCGGCGGGCCTGCTCCAGCACGTTGACCAGACCGGCCACGTTCACCGAAGCATCGTGCACCGGGTCGGCAATGGACTTGGGCACGCTCACCTGAGCTGCCTGGTGATTGATGATGTCGGGCTGCTCGGCCTCAAAGACGTGGCCGAGTTCTGGGTCGCGGATATCCGTCTGATAGAAGGTGACGCCGGCGGGCACATACTCACGCTTGCCCGACGACAGGTCGTCCACCACGACCACGGTGTGGCCGGCAGCTACGTGCGCTTCAACGACGTGGGAGCCGATAAAGCCGGCTCCACCTGTCACCAGAACCTTCATACCCCCACTACTCAAAGACAAACACGAAGAAAAGATCGTTTACATTCGTATTCGTCGGGCCGGTGATGATAAGATCGCCCAGTTGATCGAAGAAGTGGTAGGAGTCACTCCGCTGCAGATAGTCTCGCGGATTCAGGCCCTTGGCTCGTGCCCGTTCTAGGGTGTTGCCACGAACCAAGGCGCCGGCAGCGTCCGTTGGTCCGTCGGTACCGTCGGTTGCCAGCGAGGCGATGAGAGCATTATCTAGACCCTCAATGGCAATACCGGCAGCCAGGGCAAGTTCCGTGTTGCGTCCCCCTTTACCAGTGCCCTGCAAGGTCACAGTCGTTTCCCCACCGGTAACAACACACGCCGGCGCCGACACTGGCCGGCCGCGATTTACGATTTCTCGGGCAATGCCGGCGAAGACCCTGGCCACTTCGCGAGCTTCCCCTTCGATGTACGTCGATAGCAACAAGGTGTTATACCCCAGTGTTCGTGCTTTCTCGATAGCGGCTTCGGCTGCCATGGCATTGTCACCGATAATCACGTTGGTCACCCGATCGAAGACGGGGTCGCCGGTTTTGGGTGTCTCAGCAACTTCACCACGCTGGCCGGCGCCCAAGTGCTCCCGAATGGACGAGGTGGCCTTAGCCCACAGGTCGTACCGATCCAGCACTTCCTTCGCCGTGTCGTACGTTGACTCGTCGGGGACAGTGGGGCCAGAGGCGATGACATCCAGCGGGCTCCCCACGACATCGGACAGAATGAGGGTCAATACCTCAGCCGGTGCTGCCATTCTTGCCAACTGACCACCTTTGACAGCGGAGAGATGTTTGCGCACAGCATTAATTTCATTGATGGTGGCACCCGAGGCCAGCAATTGGCCATTTAGGGCTTGCAGGTCGCGCAACTGGATTCCCTGGACCGGCATGACCATCAACGCCGAGCCGCCACCCGAGATAAGTGAAATGACGAGATCCCGCTCGGTTGCGTTCGCCAGGAGGTCGGTAATCCGGCGCGTCCCGACCAGGCCTGCTGGATCCGGGAGCGGGTGTCCCCCTTCGTGGACGATGATCTTACGTGTCGGTGCTGTGTAGCCGCGCTTGACAACCACCAAACCGCGAGTTATGCGATCACCCAGGACATCCTCGATAGCCTGGGCCATGACGGAGCCGGCCTTCCCCGCACCAACCACATAGATATTGTTATAGTCATCCAGGTTGTAGACGTGGTCGTCTACATTCAGCATCGCGCCATCACGTCGCACATGCCGGCGGATCGCCTCGGCAGGGTCGACGGCTTCGAGCGCGGCCCGCATAACTGTAAGTACCGTGCTGAGCTGTGCACGGGTTTCACCGTGTCCCAACGTCGGTGACCGAAATTCCACCATTGACGTTCCCCCTTATGGTGCACGGGAGGCTAGGGAACGGGAGTCTGGGCGCCCTCCCGTGTTACCTGGCCCCTCTGCTCCCTAGCTCTGTTGTGTCACTCCCATGTTGACTAGTCGGTCTATCAGGCGATCTACGACCTCCTCGATGGTCCGATCATCCGTGTGAATGACGCTATCGGCCAGCGAGTCGTAGAGCGGCTGTCGCTCCGCTTTTAGTTCAATGATGCGCTGAAGTGGATCCTCGCCGGCCAGCAACGGTCGAAGGGGCTTGTGGCTGGTAGTATTCTCCGCCTGCATGCGCTGCAGAATTGTCTCCGGCTCCGCTTCCAGGAGTATGATCCATCCACGCTCCTGCATTCTCTCCCGGTTCGACCTGTAGACGACTGCACCACCCCCCGTGGAAATTACAGCCTGGTGGCGCCCAAGGGCTTCCTCCAACGCCAGCCGCTCCAATTCACGGAAGTGCAGTTCGCCATGATCCTCAAAGATCTCCGGAATCGACCTGCGAGCCATGCCGGCTACCCAGGCATCGGTGTCGATGAATGCCCAGCCCAGCCGCTGTGCGAGGAGCCAGCCGGCACGGGACTTCCCAGTCGTGCTGAATCCAATCAGAATGATGTTCCGCATTGTCACGTTATCACAAAACGCCATGGCGCTGTCAGGGCAGCCTGGTCACCACGCACTCCGATACGTGGGGTTGCTTGAATCTGTTCTTCGCCGATGGAATCGCCGCGCTCGATGAACAGCGTGTCGCCTGTCACGAGATCCAGGCCATTAAGAGTTCTATCGATGCGCAGTGCCTGGCAAAGCTTACCCGGTCCATTCGCTAACTCCGAGTCCGGCCAGCCTGGCCGATGCCGTCGCATCATATCGACACCCTCACCAGGCTGAAGGCTACGGATGAGTATAGCAGCCGGGAACCCCTCTTGTTCAGTCACCACGTTCAAGCAGTGGTGAACACCGTAGATCAGGTACACATATGCGTAGCCTGGTGGCCCGTACATCACCTCATTGCGTGCTGTACGTCCCACAGAAGCATGGCTGGCCTGATCCTCTTCGCCGATGTAGGCTTCCGTCTCTGTGATGATGCCGCTCAGGCGGTACCCTCCCAAGACGCGAACCAGCCGGCAACCGAGCAGCTCCCGGGCCACGTCCAGCGTCCCACGGGCGAAAAGCCCACGTCCTAGCCGCTCGTTCAGAAAGCCTCCCAGGTCTCAAGCTGACTGATGTCCTTGCGAGTCCAATTGTAGCATAAAGGGCGGTGAAACTCAATAGCTTCCGCCCTGGGGTATTCAGTGGTGTAAGATCCAATCCGAAGGCGATCCAGCCGACCCCGATACCTGGCATTGGAACCTTCTTGATTCCGTGGTCCGAATATACGCGGGCTCGGGCATCGAACCAGTCATCCCCGTGGAAACGGGTGACTGCGAACTCGTTGCCGACACCGAGATCGAGGACTCCAAGGGCTACCCGCCGGCTGCTGGTCGCTTTTCGTTTTTCCAAAGTGACGGGCTTGTTCAACCCATCCGACGTTCAGCAACACTGCCGAATCGGAGTCTGGCTGAGGCCGCGCGGAGCGGCAGAGGAGAGTGCCGGCACCGCCGCAGAGGGAACTGACTCCATGGACCTCCATTTGCCAGACCATGAGAACCACCGCTGCCACTACCAGGAGCTTCTCCTGCGGTGGGGCTTCGCATCGCGCCTGGCGGTCCGACAGGTGGAGGACCAACATCTAGTTGTTAGGATTCTGGAGTACTTACGTTTGGTTTGTTGTCACGGGGGGGAAAAATATACGGGGGGATGAGATCAATTCCGCAGCCAGAGTTTGACCTTACAGGAGATTTCTACTGCGCGTTGACAGATCTCATCATGCCAGGGAGACCGCCACCACGTCCACCAACCGGTTCTCCTCCAGCCGGGTCTTATCCTGGGCGTGGCGGATCAGAAGGTGTTTGTCATATGCCGGCGTTCGACCTGCTGCACTAAAACGCAGGTTCCCAGATGGGGGTGAGGTCGAGGACGAACCCCGTGAGCACCGGATCGCCTGCCAGCTCGGTCGGATTGTCCAGGCGCTCTACATCCGCCCCCGGGCGGTAGACGTAGACCCGCCGGCCAGCGGGATCAATCAGCCAACCCAGTTTTGCACCGTTGGCCAGGTACTCTTCCATCTTGTCCTGCACGGTCGAGAGGGAGTCCGAAGGGGAGCGCAACTCGATGACAAAATCGGGACACAAGGGCAGGAACCGCTGTTTCTCCTCCGGCGCCAGCGTAGTCAGGCGCGAGCGTTTCACCCAGGCCACGTCCGGCGCACGCGTCGCCCCGCTGGGCAGATCGAAGCCGCCCGAGGAATCAAACACCACGCCGGAGCCGTCCTCCTCGGCCCACCTGTCTACTTGCGAGGTGAGTTTAGTATTTCTTGCACTGGTCTCCCCGCCTGCAGGTGCCATAATCACTATCTCTCCTTCGGCTGTCCGCTCGATGCGCAGATCGCGGTTGAGCTGGCAGAACTCGAAGAACTGCTCGTGCGTCATATCGATGGCCGGCTGCAATTGGAGGACCAGTGGCCGCCTCTCAATCTGGGATTGAACGTCGATCATCGTCCGACCTCCTTCACATCATGGGCTCGAAGAACGGTGGTTGGCAGTTGTGTCCTCACGCCAGGGAGACCGCCACCACGTCCACCGGGCGGTTCTCCTCAGGGGGCATGTCTCCCTGGGCGAGGCGGGTCAGGAGAATGGATATCTCGTCCCGCAGGTAGGCGATGAGCGGAGATGGGTCAGCAGGCAATGGTGGCATCCTCTTTCTTCGACCTGATCTGGCTCTCATTCTAGCACACACCGTAGGTCCAGTCAACCTCTCAGCCACCCAACCATCCAGCCACCCAGCCATCCAGCCAACCAGTCCAGCCGGCCCGTCCGATGTTACACTTCCTTCTACACTTCCCTCATCCTCCGCTAGCAACTCTACGCTGCTCTGGCTAGTGAGAATCCAATCTACCAGCCACTATGAGCTGGACTTCGGTCATTTCACTTATGAGGGGTTCACTAGCTGGACCTACAAGCCGGCGGTCTTCAGCGCCGTTGGGCAGCCTGGTCCGGCACCTACGCACGTTGCCAGGCCAGCGACATCGGCAACATCATGAACTTTACTGTCTGGAGCAGCGACAACACCGCCCTCACCGATGGATCGGTCCTGCACAATCCCAACGACGCATTGGTCTACTAACGGCCAGGAGTTAGGCGGCCTCCCCTCTCGCCTTTTTTCGCTGGGCTACGGTTTCGGCCAAAATGCACAGAATCTCGTACATCATCGTGGCACCGACGAGTGCAGTGTTCCCCGAGGGGTCGAAGGGCGGCGATACCTCGACCACGTCGCCGCCGATCAAGTCAAGACCACGTAGGCCCCGCAACAACGCCTGCGCCTCGATAGTGGTCATTCCGCCAACCTCTGGTGTCCCCGTGCCAGGCGCGAATGCCGGGTCGAGGCTGTCTACATCAAAGGAGACATAGGTGGGGCGATCCCCCACCACACGCCGTGCCTCAGCGATCACCGCCTCCACACCCAGCCTGGTAAACTCCTCAATGAAGATGACGCGCATGCCAGAGTCAAGAGAGAAAGTCCACCCTTCCTCCGAGTTCTGGGCGCCCCGGATGCCGATCTGCACCGTCCGTTTGGGGTCAAGGAGCCCCTCTTCTACCGCTCGGCGAAACGGTGTGCCATGGGTGAACTTAGAGCCCAATTCTTCGTCACAGGTGTCAGTGTGAGCGTCGATATGCACCATGCCAACAGGCCTATCCCCAGCAATCGCGCGTAAAATCGGCAGGCTGATCGAATGGTCGCCCCCTGCACTCAGCGGCACCACGCCTGCAGCGTGTACTTTGCAGTAGAACTCCGTGATACCGGCGTGGCTCACCTCAAGATGAAAGGCGTTAGCAATTGGAACGTCGCCCATGTCAGCGACACGGCAAAGCTCATACGGGTTAACCCTGGTGACATGATGGATGGCGCGCACCAAGCTCGACATGTTGCGGATCTCGCGTGGCCCGTGACGCTGGCCGGGTCGGTTTTCCACCCCGCCGTCGAACGGCACACCAATAAATGCGATATCCAGCCTAGACGGGTCGTAAACCAGCGGCGTGCGCATGAAGGTCGCAACTCCGGTGTAGCGCGGCGCGGACATAGGGGCGTGGTTAGATTCTTCTTCCATGCTGTTGACTCTCCCTTAACGGCAGGATCCCAATGCTAGCCTATGAACAGATTGTATGCATAGGCTGTGCGCACGTCAAGTGAAAGAGTGGGGATTTGACGAATCCCCTCCATAGCGGCATAATACCGGCAGGCTGAAGACATAGGATAGATACCCGCCAACGGAGTAACCCATGGCTACCGTTTTCATGAAGTGGCTCGAAACCTCGCCCGGCGACTACGACCGGGGCATCCGGCTGCTGACCCTGGGGCGCATTGTTGCTGTGAAACAGGCCATCGCCGAGAAGCAGGTACAGCCTGGCGACCAGGTGCTGGAGATTGGCTGTGGAACCGGCGCCCTGGCGGTGACAATGGCCCGGCATGGTGCAGAAGTGGTCGGCATCGACGTCTCACCGGCGATGTTGGCCCAGGCGGAAAAGAAGGTCGTGGCAGAGGGTCTGGGCGATCGGATTACGTTGCGGCACATGGATGCCACTGAAATCGACCGGCACTTCGAACCACAGTCCTTCGACGTGATTGTCAGCACCCTGGTGTTTAGCGAATTGAACGAGATGGCGCAGAGGTACGTGCTCGACGCTGCGCGCCGCCTGTTGAAACCCGGCGGTCGGCTGCTCCTGGCCGACGAGGTGGTGCCCGAGGGATGGTGGTCGCGGCTGGCGTTCCACGCGATTCGGTCCCCACTGGTGTTGCTGACCTGGCTGCTGACGCGCACGACGACAACTGCGCTCCGTCACGTTGACAAGCACCTGGAGCAGGCCGGCTTTCGCGGCTACGTCGTCGAATCGCACCTGGCCGGCAGCCTGCAACTCATCGTGGCGCGGCCGGCTGAGGCTCTAGCGCCGGTCGCGGTCGAACCGGAGACAGCCGAGCAAGTGACCGCGCAGCAAGCTCCGGCCGATGCGACGGTCGCTACCGTCGAGCGGGATATCCCGCGTTTGCGGCATCAAACGACGCTGCGCTCGATTCTGGTGGACCTCTGGGCCGTCCTCTTCCGCATTCTGCCGCCGTATCCCAAAGTCGAGCCGGGACTGTACCGAGTCGGTGAGCCGGAGCGGAAGTCGCCGGTGCTGGTGACGGGCAACTTCGACCTCACCGTCCGGCGGCTGGTGCGGGCCATCGATGGAAAGGTGGACTGCTGGCTACTGGTGGCGGACTCGGCCGGCATCAACGTGTGGTGCGCAGCCGGCGGCGGCTACTTCACCGCCGACAAGGTGATCGCCGCTGTGCGTGCCAGCGGCGTCGAGAACGTCGTTGACCACCACGCGTTGATCCTGCCTCAGTTGTGTGCCAACGGCGTCGATGGGCAGCGCATCCGCAAGGAGCTGCGGTGGGGCGTCCACTGGGGGCCGGCCCGGGCCGAGGACATCCCGGCGTATCTGGAGAGTGGCCGGCACAAGACCGACGCCATGCGCTGGGTTACCTTTCCGCTGAAGGATCGGCTGGAGATGGTGCTGGTAACCCTGGGCTTCTACGGCCTGCTCATACTGCTTCCGGTGGCCCTCTTCTGGCGCAGCATGTTCGGCCGCGTGAGTCTGAGCCTGATCGGGTTGTCGCTGTTCTATGCCGTCACACTGCCCTGGCTGCCAGGGCGTGACGGACTGGCGAAGTCCGTACCCCTGGCCCTGATTGCGTTGGCCGGCCTCTACCTCTACTCCTCGTTTTTCGGCCACCTGCCACCGCGCCGGCTGTTCAACTGGACCGTGGGCTTGATAGGGCTGTCGGTGTTCACCGGCGGTGAACTACAGGGCATGTCGCCGCTCATGCGTGGTGAACAGGCCAATTGGACGTGGGAGGCAGTGATTGGCGCTGTGCTGGCTGGCGTGTACTGGGTGTTGCCGCGTCTGGTGGCTCTTGGAGGATAGATTGATGGCCGTGCAGAACCCGAGCGTGTGGGAATCGGCGTTAGAGCACCTGGAAATCGCGCGGACTCTGCGCCACCTGAAGATTCACTACGACGAAAGTAGATGCATGGGGGCCTGGGAGTGCTACGCGGTGTGCCCTGTTGGCTCCTGGACGCCCGACTACGAGCGCCGCAAAGCCATCTTCCACGGTCTCGATATCTGCATTGCCTGCGGGGCGTGCGTATTGCAGTGCCCGGAGGACGCGATTCGGCTGGAGTAGGATGTGCCGGTCGCTGGTGTTGCTGTATTCCTTTCTTCTGTCTGTAGTGATCTTCCTCTTCCGTCTGCAGGCCAAGCCGAGTTTTCCTCTAGGCCTTGGTGCACAGGGGTTGTTTCACCGAATCCATGTTCCCGATTCGCTTGTCCCGGGTTCAACTCGAGGTGATGATTTGCCCGGGGGATGGCCGGCGACTTGCCGCAACCTCTGTAGCACGGCCTACCCTCTCACCCAGTTCTGCGGGGTGAGAGGGTAGGCCGTGTATTGCTTCTCAGGGCTGCTCAGCCTCGATCTCCAAGGCTGCATT
>JBHIAO010000042.1:0-21863 GCA_046758565.1 Anaerolineae bacterium | reverse complement strand
GATTTCCCACTCAAAAACGTTCTCGTCTGCCACGGCAATCCACGCCAAAAACAAGTACCGAGACAGTGTTTCTCACATTACGCAATACGCAGTAAGTTCACTAACGCGACGGTGTGATCCCGCTACCTTCTGTCAAGTCTACGTCCACACTATCCGCACCACCACCTAAGTCCGACAGCCCTTGGTCACTTTCCTCCGGCTCGTGCATCAAGAAGTAGGCCAGAATCCCGACGCCAGTAACGATAGCCATATCGGCCAGGTTGAAGACGGGCCAGATCTTGAAATCGATGAAGTCAATCACGTGACCACGCTGAAGCCGATCGGCCAGATTGCCCAGGGCGCCGCCGAGCTGCAGTCCCAGGCTCAAGCGGACAAACCAGTTGTGGGCTGGCAGGTATCGATAGTATGCCAGGATTGCCACGACAACGACCACGGCAATCACTGCAAACAGGCTCCCTTGGTCTGGGAACAGTCCGAATGCGGCCCCTGGGTTAATCACATGCGTGATGCTCACAAACCGGTCAAGGCCCGGTACGGGGGTCCAAGATTCACCCAGAGCCAGACGAGTTAGCACCAAATATTTGCTCGCCTGGTCCGCTCCAAAGATCAAGAGAGCCAGAAATGCGAGCAATAGACGGTCGCGCAAGAATGGTCGCATAATATCCAATTGTACCGCATGCGTCAGGTGCCGGCAAGTTCACTGACGGCGTCAATACGTTGGTGGCTGGAAATCCCGACTCTTTCTTGCAGCACACATGAAGCAAAGATAGGTGAAGGGCAATGCACGCAGACGCGCCGGATCAATCCACGATCCACAAACCTCACACCGGCCATACGTGCCCTCATTGATGGCAACGAGCGCATCACTAACCTCTGTCAGCGTACCGGATAGCATGTTGCGCAGCGTGAGCGCCAGTGTCTGCTCAAAAACTGCGGAAGCATCATCGGCCGGGTGCTGATCTATGCCGGCGTTCACACCGCCGATGTAGTCGATGATCTCTCGGTCTCCAACTGCGATCCCTTGCGCCATCCACTCCTTGGCTTGGGTCAATGTCTGCTTCATCTCATCCAGGAACTGTTGGTCATATGGGTGCTTCTCGTCCTGCGCCACCTTGGTCACCTCCTTCTTCATGTGCAGGGGAGCAGAGGAGCAGGGGTGAGATTCAGTTCAACGATTCGCCCTTGCTCCCCAGCACCCTAGCTCCCGTGCTTAAGATCGGCGTGCTACCCCGAGCACAATTGTCTCACCATCAATGTCAAAGCTGCTAGACGTCACGCCGGCCGGCGGTTCGGCCTCGACGAGGTCCTCGGTCAGCGTCTCGGTGGTGATGTATGGTGTGTGTTCCACGACGACTGACGCCAGCCGCTCGCCGGCCTGGTAGTATGTCCGAATCCGGTCATCCAATTCGAAGCCGGCGTCTTTGCGTAGTGTCTGGATGCGACGGACAACCTCACGGGCCAGTCCTTCGCGAACCAGTACTTCTGTCAGGTGTGTCTCAATCCCTACAACCGTCCCGCCCTCTTCAGCCACGGCATAGCCGGCCTTGTCCACCGTCTCAACCTGAATTTCCTCTGGCAAGAGCTGGATCGTCTGGCCGTTTACATTCACTTCAACAGGCTCGCTGGCCTCCACGCTGCGCGCGACGCGGTCGGCGGGTAGGTCAGCCAATGCCTTCGAGAGCCGAGGCAGTAGCGCACCGTACTTGGGGCCTAGCTTCGCATGGACCGGCTTCACTTCGTAGTCCACGAGCTCGTCCCCATCCGCGAAGCGCAGTTCTTTGACGTTCAACTCCTCTTCGAGCTGATCAGCCAGCGCCTTCAGCGCTGCCCGCTCGGCTGGCGTCCGGGTCTGCACCACAGCTGCGGCCAGTGGCTGCCGGACCCTGATCTGGGCCTTGTTTCGCGCAGCGTGCCCCAGGCTGGCGACCCGCATGACCAGCCGGGTGTCAAACATCAGCGATTCGTCGATGAGATCTGGATTGAACGTCGGGAAATCGGTCAGATGTACGCTCTCCGGCGCGTCCGCGACAACGGAGCGCACCAGATTTTGGTACATGGCCTCCGACGTGAATGGCATGAACGGGGCCAGGAGCTTGCTGAGCGTGACCAGCACTTCGTACAGCGTCTGGTAGGCTGCCGCCTTGTCAGCGTCTTGCTCGCTCTTCCAGAAGCGCCGGCGCGAGCGTCGCACGTACCAGTTGCTGAGATCATCGACAAACGCCTGGATGGGTCGTGCAGCGCCGGTCACGTCGTAGTTCTCCAGACCCTCATCCACGGTCCGCTCCAGGGCGTGAAGCTCGCTCAGGATCCAGCGGTCCAGGGCCGGCCGCTCGGGAACCGGCACCTCCTCGCTCGTCGTTGGATCAAACTGATCGATGTTGGCATAGGTCACAAAGAAGCTGTAGATGTTCCACAGCGTCAGCAGGAACTTCCGCACGACCTCGCCCACGAGATTGACCGAGAACCTGCGCGACTCCCCAGGTTGCGAGGCGGTGTAGAGGTACCAGCGCAGCGCGTCGGCCCCGTGCACGTTGAGCACGGACCAGGGATCGACTACGTTGCCCTTGGACTTGGACATCTTCTCGCCTTGTTCGTCCAGGATCAACCCCAGGGAGACACAGTTCAAGAAACAGGGCTCATCAAAGAGCAACGTCGATTCGGCGTGCAGCGTGTAGAACCAGCCACGCGTCTGATCAACGGCCTCGCAGATGAAATTGGCGGGGAACTGCTCCTCAAAGAGCTCTTTGTTCTCAAACGGATAGTGCCACTGGGCAACCGGCATGGCGCCCGAGTCGAACCACACGTCAATGAGCTCCGGTACGCGGTGCATCTTGCCGCCGCACGCCTGGCAGTTCAACACGACCTCGTCGATGTAGGGTCGATGCAGGTCCAGGTCATCCAGAGGCCGACCGGCGCCCTCCTCAAGTTCCTGCACACTGCCGATGCACACCTTGTCGCTGCACCTGTCGCACACCCAGACCGGCAATGGCGTGCCCCAGTATCGCTCGCGGCCCAGTGCCCAGTCGACGTTGTTCTCCAACCAGTTGCCAAACCGGCCATCTCTGATGTGGTCGGGCACCCAGTTGATCTTTTGATTGTTGGCAAGCAGCCGGTCCTTGACGCGCGTCGTTTCAATGTACCACGTTGGGCGTGCGTAGTACAGTAGCGGCGAGTCACATCGCCAGCAGAACGGGTATGTGTGGGTGTAGGTTCCGGAATCGTACAATAGGTCACGGTTCTTCAATTCCTCGGTGATGTGGGGGTCGGCCTGCTTCACGAAGAGGCCACGCCAGGGCGTCACGGCGTCAATAAACTCGCCGCGCTCGTTCACCGTCTGGAACACCGGCAGGTCGTACTGCTGGCCCATCTCCATGTCCTCGGCCCCGAAGGCCGGCGCGATGTGCACGATGCCAGTTCCCTCTTTGGTCGACACGAAATCGCCCGCAACCACGTAGTACGCATCCTTGTCTGTGGGCAAGAATGTGAAGAGCGGCAGGTAGTGCAAGCGTATCTCCAGCATTTCCGTGCCCTTAACGACATGTGTGATCTCGTAGTCCCCATGGATCACCTCTTCGACGAGGTCGCGAGCCAGGATGAGTCGCTCCCCGTTCTGCCGGACGATGGCATAGTCCAGGTCCGGACCGACGGCCAGGGCGACGTTACCCGGCAGCGTCCAGGGCGTGGTGGTCCAGACCAGGAAGTACGTGTCCGGCTCATCACGCAGCGGGAAGCGCACATAGATCGACGGGTCATCCGTCTGGCGATATCCCAACGCCACCTCGTGATCCGACAATGGCGTGCCGCAGCGTGGACAGTACGGCACCACTTTGAATCCCTGATAGATCAGGTCTTTGTCCCACAGTTGCTTCAGGATCCACCAGACCGATTCGACATACTCATTAGTGTAAGTAATGTAGGCATCATCCAGGTCAATCCAGAAGGCGATGCGCTCAGTGAGTTGCTCCCACTCCTTGATGTAGCGGAAGACCCGTTCCCGGCACTTTTGGTTGAATTCGGCGATGCCGTATTTCTCGATGTCGCGTTTGTTGTTAAGTCCAAGCTCCTTCTCGACCTCAAGCTCAACCGGCAGGCCATGGGTGTCCCAACCTGCGCGGCGGCGTACGAAGTATCCATGCATGGTCTTGTAGCGCGGGAAGAGGTCCTTAAAAGAACGGGCAAGGGCGTGATGCAGACCGGGTAAATTCGATGCAGTCGGTGGCCCCTCGTAAAAGACATACATCGGTCCTTCTTCCCGCATCTTGAGGCTTTTCTCAAAGATAGCATTGTCTTTCCAAAATTGGAGAAGTTGTTCTTCCAGCTCTGGAAAATTAACCTTGCTGTCAACGTCTTTGAACATGTCCTTTACTCCTCCGTAAAGTTAGCGATTAAGATTGCCGTACTTCTCGTTTCGCCACCGGATATTCTCGATAGCTTTCATCATATCCCGCCGTCGCTTGGCATGCTTGAGATATGGCTCGATTCGCTTGAACAGTTGCAGGAGAGAAGCTTTGCGCTTTGTTTCCAGAAGCCACCGATCCTGGTGATAGATCCCACCTCGCCGGCGGCAGCTAACAGTGCCTTGCTTGCGATCGATATAGGGTTTGGGAAACTTGATTCCCAGTGCCGCCAATTTGGCATGAGACTTTAGAATGATGTTCTTATCATAAGCGATTTCCGGTCCTGACATCTGTTGATGCAGGTAGAGCTCTTCCAGGTGTGACTTCGACAGCTTGATACGCTGAGATTCGGCCGCTTCAATGGGGCTACGAAGTGGAATACCCTTCCGAATCAGCTCATTACGCACCGTGCCCGGGCTACAGCCATGAATCTCAGCAATCGCAGCCAGGGATAGCTGCTGATCGAGATACAACGCCCGTAGCTCTGCTTCCGGAATGTCGAACTTTTTGCTACCAGACATTGTTAGTATCCTTGGCCAGCTAGCCACAATACCTGCGAAAGAGATCAAGCCTACCCTAGGCCAGCTAGGAGTTGCCCGGCGCCTGAATGGCGCGGGTTTCGTGCTTCATGTCACATCCCGGCTGCTGGAATGGCTTGCAGCCAGACATCCAAACTTTGCTCTGCCTCCTCGGCAACCAGGATCACAAAGGGATCGGTATCCCCTTCATGGGCTCGGTCCAGGGTATGGTAGTACTCTGGCCGGCGCTCCCGGCGGATCACAGCCGGGGGAAACCCCTCCCGCAGCAGAATCAGATTCATGAGCAACCGCGCCGTTCGTCCGTTGCCATCGATAAAAGGGTGCACATGTACCAGGCGAAAGTGAGCCAGCGCCGCACGCGCTACCGGATGCAATTCGGCGGCCTCATCCGAATTGAGCCAGGTTACCAACTCGTGCATCAACGGAGGCACCTCGATGGCGGCTGGTGGCACGTAAAGGGTGTCCTCGGCCGTGACCAACGCCTCCAACGCGGCCTCGGCGTCGGCCAGGGTTGCGTGCTGCCGGCGCTTCCGGTTCACCAGGTCCACCAGGCGCTGGCACGTCGCCTGCACGAGGAAGGGTTGCCCCCGCGTCGTGGACAGGATACGGGTCACCGCCTCCTCGTCATAGCGGAGCGGGAAATCCGGCACCGGCTCCTCGACGAGCTCCCGCGCCTCGTCCTCTTCGAGATAGCTCACGTGCAGCAACTGAAAATTGATCAGGTAGTCGCTCCAGTAGGCCGGCATATCCTGCGGCGTGTGCGACCCGCTGAGCAGCACCACCACCTGGGGGTGATGCTGGGTCAGGTTGTGCAGCAGGTTCAGGATGCGCCGGTCAATCCGCCCATCGGCCAGCATCTCCTCCAGCCGTTCGTACTCGTCCAGGTTGAGCAAGATGAGACGGGAGCCCAGCGAACCTCCGATAGCGACTCAGTACCGCCTGGGTCTGGTCGCCCGATTGCCACTGCAACACCGTACCGTGCCGGTCGAACCACCCTTGTTGGTCGGCGAGTCCTGGCACAGTTAGCCTTACCTTCTCGGCCTCGAATGAGCCGGCCAGCACCTCGAGCGTGTCGCGCCCCAGGCGTTCCACCGCAAACCTCACAGGCCGCGCACTGAGCCAGTCCTCCTCCGGCGAGCGCTGATGCATCACATACAGCATCACTGTCTGCGGGTCGCCAGCGTCAGGATCGTACGCCAGCAGCGACAGCTCCCGTCCCGCCATGGGCACCCATAGCAACCCAAAACCCGGCGGGAGATCGACGAAGTTCTTCACAGGTCGCTCCCTCACCTGGCCGCCGGCTATCATCACCTCATCGTCGAAGAAGGTATAGGTGGCATCGAAACGCCGGCCACCCTCCTCGCGCAACCGAACCTGTAGTCGATCAGGCCGGCGGTCCGGTGCCAGTATCAGATGCCAGAGCTCATCGCTCGCGCCAACCTCAACACGATAGATCCGGCTGCCATCCGGCAGTCGGGTCAACTCCCATTCCTCAACGGTCCCTGTCGGTTGGCCGTCTCGCAGATAGACGTATTCGCCTTGTGCAACCATCTGCTCAGGATGGGACACCGGATGTAGACGTCTCATCCCTCATCTGTCAGCTCGATATAGATTCGCTTGTTGATGCGCCCCTTGCTCTCGTAATTCACGATCTGTATCGGCCCAACCTCCCGGGTGTTGGCGACGTGGGTTCCGCCGTCGGCCTGCAAGTCGAGCCCCTTGATGTGCACTGTCCGCACCTCCTTGATGCTCTCGGGCAGCAGATTGATCCTGGTGCGAATCAGGTCCGGGATCTTGAAGGCCTCTTCGCGGGGCAGGATGGCGATTTCAACATCGCGGGCCGCTTTCACCTCCGCGTTGATCTTCTCCTCTATCTCCTGGACCAATTTCTTCTGCATCCGCTCGAACTCGAAGTCCATGCGACCCTCACCCGGCTTCATGTTGCCGCCAGTCACCAGGGCTTCGTAATCGCGCCAGACAACGCCGCACAGGATGTGGAGTGCCGTATGAGTACGCATGAGCTTGCAGCGACGATCCCAATCAATGCGCCCGACGACCCTGGAGCCTTCGGGAGGGGCCTGATCGTCGAGATGATGCCAGACATCTGCTCCCTGTTTCTTGACCTGCTTCACATACCAGGTCTTGCCCTCAATGCTGAGCGTGCCCGTGTCCGCCGGCTGCCCCCCACCTCCGGGATAAAACGCGGTCTGGTCCAGCACAACCGCGCTGTCCTTCGACTTCGTGACAGTCGCCTCGAATTCACGCAGGTAGCTATCGGTCAGATATAACAGTTCCGTCATGAGGATCTCCAAATACTGGGCGCGATTCAACTCGGTGATGAGATTTCGTATTGCGTATTGCGTGATGCGTGATGCGTAAAGTCGCCCTATCGCGCATCACGCATCACGAAAAAAGCTCCCGTCCCAGTTCAGGGACGAGAGCACCTGGTCAACCCCCGCGGTACCACCCTGGTTAGCGATTATCGCTCACTCTGTCGAGTACGGGAGACACATCGCAGAGCATCTCGATACGCCTTCGGCTACTCGATACAAGCATCTCCGATACGCCTTCGGCTACTCGATACAAGCATCTCCGATACTCGCACCCGGGTAACGGTGGGTGAGGCCGGCCGAGCCTACTGAGAGGAGCCAGACGAGCCAAAGGGGTCAGAAGAGCCAAACGGGTGCTTCCCCTCTGGCTCTTCTGGCTCCTTTGCCCCCTTTGGCTCCTCCTTTCGGTCGGCGGCTCCGGAAGGATTTTCGGCGAGCTTCATGCGCCGGCCTCGCAGCGGTTGGCCGGCTCTCTGGGGCACTCCCCTCGCCTACTCGTTTCCATCAATGCCGTTCAAGACAAAAAGCCAACAGATGAGCTGCTGGCTGAAGAGAAATGGCCCCGCTATGCCGTGTGTGTGCGGGTTTTGAACCTGCTTACGCAGGTGGGTGCCTACTGGCGGCACAGCCCGATTAACGGGCAACTCCGCTTCAAGATTGGCTCCCGATGTGAAGGTGTTGGCTCAAAACTCTACGCGCATCACGATCACAGCAGGGCACCTCACCAAATAGTATAGCACAAAGGCTCCGCGCTGTCAACTCAAATGCCCCCGGCTGGACTCGAACCAGCACGCCCACGAAGGGCACAGGCCCTCAACCTGCCGCGTATACCAAATTCCGCCACGGGGGCTCAAAATCCGGCAACTGGCGAAGCCTCGCTAGTAATTATATGCTTCCGATGTTCGAGTGTCAACCCTTTCTTGTTTCGCCATTTTTTGGTATAATCTGTGCTGCCCTGGAACACCTTCCACTCGTGCGAGTTGAAGGTATCGACGAAACGATCTATAATATCTTCTTGCAGGGCCGCATTGTCGCCGGCCCGCCCGTGCGACCGCAAGCACCCGAGGCAGTCCCTGAAGCGGAAAGGGAGGTCCTCCCCTCCATTTCCCCACCCCAGACTTCGAGCGAAGGAGGAGCCACCATGAAGTTCGAACTTGTGCGGTTCTACTACAGTCCCACGGATGAGCCAGCGCAAAGGTACCACACCGATAACGAGAGGGCTTTAAAGCAACTGGAGACACTGAAGGAAGAGGGGGTTGAAGTCGAGATCTATGATGTCAACGAGGTCGAGGATCTGTTCCCACACTACCACCGCGCCACGGTAGGTCCCAAAGTCGCCCTTCGGCCCGTGTTCGGTGCCAAGGGTGCATTGGAGGAAGACTTTGGGCGTAGCGTGCCGGCCCTGGTCTGCTACGCAAGCAAGGACGACCTGTATCCAGCAGAAGTATTCCCTCGCATGGACAAGACCGTCGACCGCGTGTTGGGAATCAACGAAACGCTGGACAATCTGCTGACCTACGGCGATAGCCTGGCACCCCTGGTGGAAGCGCCGATTCCCGACGAAGTAGAACTGGAACCGTCCCCCGAGCCGGAAGCACCTGTTGAGCCCGAGGTTCTCGAGGAGGTGGAGGAAGCCGTCGAAGCACTCCCTGAAGAGGTCGCACTCGAGCTGCCCACCGAAGAGGAAGAACCGACTGCCGAGGAAGCACCCAAACCAGAGGCACCGGTGGAGGAAGTGCCGGCCATCGAGGAGGAAGTCGTCGTACCGACGGAACCGCGATTCGCGCAGCCACCCCCAGCACCTCCGGCCACAGTGCCGGCCGTTGAGCCAGAACGTGACGGCTGCCTGGGGACCGTGCTCGAGTGGCTGATTCTCCTCTTTCTGGGCACCGTGCTCGCTACGGCTCTCGCCCTCGGTATCCTATACGCCTTCAACGGTACCCTGGATTTCTCTCAAGTCCGAGGAGTTCGCCAGGCTCAGTCCGCCATCACCGAGTTACAGAGCCAGCAAGCAAGACTCGAAGCTAATATCGGCGCCCTGGAAGGTGAAGCCGAGCGGTTGAGCCAGTCCCTGGCAAACCTGGAAGAAAAGACCAACACGCTGGAAGACTACACTGGCACGATTCGAAACGAGGTCGAAACGGTGAAGGATGACATCGAGGCAACAACTGAAGAGCTCAACAGTCTCCAATCGGATGTCAAAGCCGTGGCCACCGAGTCTGCTCAATTTGATAGCTTCTTGACCCGGCTGCGGGACGTACTGATCGATATTCAGGGAACGCCCGTGCCAACAGCAACACGAACACCGACAGTAACTTCGACGCCGACGGCGACACGTATACGGAAGCCAACTGCGTCTCCGACTGTGACTCGCACACCTACGGTGCCAGTCACGTCCACCCCTACACAGACGCGCATGCCTACCGCCACGCCGGCCCCCCTGTGCCAGGTGGTCGCCAGTGCACTGAACATACGCAGCGGTCCGGGGACTGTATACCCGACTCTCGGAGCAGCGCTACCGAACGGCACCCGCTTCGAACCGTTGGCGCGTAGCCCCGACGGGCAATGGATATGGGTGCGGGTCCAGGAGAGCGACCAGGAGGGATGGGTTGCGGCCAATGAGCAGTTCGTCCGCTGCAACGTGAGTCCGCTCGAGTTGTCGCCGACCGAGGTGCCCCCCACGCCGACGTCGCCAGCAACTGCGACGTCCGCTGTAGAACTCACACCGACCCCACAGCCGACGGCGACCTCTGCTCCGGAGCTTACGCCCACCCCATAGGCGTTGTAATCGAGGGGCGAGCACAGAGGATGGTCCGTCGCTTGCCCCTCCAGTTTGAATAGACACATCGTTATCTCTTATGCTACAATCTAATCATCTCCGCCCCCCTCGCTCGTACCGCTTGCACGAGATTGTAGAGGTAAAGATCATGTGGCCCACCATACAGAACTGGTTGAGTCCGAACGATATGGCCAAGAACCAGAATAACGAATATGCTGTCAAACGTCAGCGAATGGTGGAGCAGCAGTTGAAACGTCGTGGCATCCACGACCCACGGGTCCTCAAAGCCATGTTCACGGTGCCCCGCCATCTGTTTGTGACTGCCACCTTTCAGCCGGCAGCGTACGCTGACTCGGCCTTGCCCATCGGGCAGGGCCAGACGATTTCGCAACCTTACATCGTTGCGTTGATGACGGAAGCTGCACAAATCGAGCCGGGGGACAAGGTATTGGAGATTGGGACCGGGTCGGGCTATGGGGCCGCTGTGGCAAGCCAAATTGCCGGCGAGGTATACACCATCGAGCGGCATGGAGAGCTGGCGGAGAAGGCGCGTGAGCGCTTGCGTGAGCTCCGGTACCAAAACGTTCACGTCATTCACAGTGACGGAAGCGAAGGCTGGGTGGAGGAAGCACCCTACAATGTCATCATCGTCACCGCTGCCGCGCCGGACTTGCCACAACCGCTGCTCGACCAACTGGCAGACGGAGGCCGGCTTGTGGCGCCCATTGGTACGCTAGCATGCCAGACCATGCTACGTGCCGTCCGTCGCGGCGCTGAGATACACCGCAAATCTCTAGCGGAAGTGCGCTTTGTTCCCCTCATTGGCGAACATGGGTGGGAGACTAGTAACCAGTGATCAGTGATCAGTTACCAGTAGTCAGTGGTAAGCATCTGATCGCTGATCATTGTTCATGAAAGGATAGCTGCATGACCACGACAAAATACGCTGAAAATGTGCAGGCTCGATCGCGCTCGCGAGTCGGCGTCGAAATCACCGAGATCTGGAATTGGGGATGGGCAGAACACGCGAAACTCACCAACACCGGAGATCAGCCCCAGGAAATGAGTGGCTGGTCGCTGGGTGCGTTGAAAGAAGGGAAAGTGTTTCGCTTCCCACTGGGCTTGACATTGAAGCCCGGCCAAACGGTGACAATTCACACCGGCGCCAATGCGACGTTGAAGCAGAACCCGCCATCGGATTTGTATTGGGACTCCGAGCCCGTCTGGGTCAACCGCGGCGACATTGCACTTCTGTTTGACGTCGCCGGCAGCGAAGTCGCCCGCTATGTCTACCGAATGCACGGCGAGCCCGATCTCGACGCTGAGCCAGAGAAACGGCTGATTGAGGACGATTTTGGGTTTCAGATCGTAGACGCCAGCGAATCTCAAGGAGAAGGGTGAGCGGATGTGAGCAAGGCTCGAGCTCGCGTTTACATCGAAGGCCGCGTGCAAGGCGTTTACTTTCGTGACACCACACGCCGGCGTGCCCTGGCCCTCGGTATCACCGGCTGGGTGCGCAACCTCATCGACGGTCGTGTAGAGGCCGTCTTCGAGGGGGAAGAGAATGCGGTGCGTCAGATGGTCGCTTTCGCACGCCAAGGCCCACCGGGAGCAGTGGTCACTCACGTGGACGTAGAATACGGTAAATATACCGGAGCGTTTGACACGTTCTCGGTCCGCTACACACGCTGAGCAGCGGTCTCTGCATGTGCGGGGTCGGAAGTGCCTGGTAACTCAAAGACATACGTGTCTCGGAAATCTGGCCAGTGGTGCTCAACGAGCCCCTCTCAGGGCTGCCGGTGCCTCTGCTCCCGCCGGATCCCGATGTGGCGTTGGATCTGAATGCTGCAATCGGAGCCATCTATACCCGTGCCGGCTACGACTGGCGCATCGACTACAAACGCTCGATGCCGCCCCCCGAGCTGCGACCCGAAATGGCAGCCTGGCAAAAACAACACTTGCCAGAAGTGGCTACCGGCTGATTATTCCATTCACCAGGGGCCAGCCCCCCACCCGTAAGCCCATCGAACCGTAAAGAGAACCCCGGCCAGAGCCGCCAGGCCGACCAGGCATAGACCATCCTTCCGGCTGAAGCGCACATCTCTGAATGTGGTACGCTGGGGGCCGGCGCCTAGCCCCCGGGCGGCCAGGGCCATCGCCAGGTGGTCCGTCATCCGCAGCGCGATGATGATCACCGCCACAAGCACCGGCAGGTACGACCGCAGGCGAGTAATGAAATCTCCCCGGCCAACGATCCAGCCTCTGGCTTGCTGGGCTTCCATCACGTTGATATATACGCCGTGGAACGTGGGGATGTAACGTAGGGCGATAGCCAGAGTCAGCCCCCACGTGTACGGCAACCCCAGTTTGACCAGTCCCCGAACCAGGCCGGCCTGGTCTGTCGAGAAGAGCAGGATGAAGAAGGCAAAGGCCAGGGCATCCACCCGCAGGGCCGTGGCCAGGCCCCGGAGCACGCTTTCAGCGGCAATGCGGATGCGCCAGATCTGAAGCAAGACCTGACGGCCCTGTGGATCGAACAGAGGCCACAGCAGAAAAATGAGCAGGGTCAGAGGCAGCATCCGTTCCCAGACCCATCGCAGGCGATCGGGGGGAATTTGGGCTGACAGAAGGACCCCATGCCAGATAATCAGACAGGCCAACAAGAATACCAGGTGTTGGAAACTGAGGAGCAGAACGGTCACCAGGATCACGAAAGCCAACTTGGTGCGGGGATCCAGGCAGTGGAGCCAGGATTGGCGATGAACGTACAGATCGAAGGTTGGTCCCATGGTTTCCGAAGAACCCGTCCGAAAAATACTCTGGCCGAAAAAAGCTCTGGCCGGTCTCTGACCGAGCCAGGGGAGGGGTTGGAGGACCGGCCCCAACGACTTTTCGGATAGTCTCTATTGGCTCGTATCGAACACGTCTGAATGCCGGCTGCGCAGAAGCCGGTATTGGGCGTCGAATTCGTCCACCGTCAGCGGGTCGCCAGACATGCCGCACGCGGTCAGCCGTCGGGCCAGTCGAGTGATAGGCGGCACAGTAAGACAGGATCGCGTCAGGAGCTTCTCTCGCTGGAACACCTTCCGTGTAGGCCCGTCGGCGATTATGTGACCCTCGTGCATGATCACCACCCGCTGGGCGTACTCGGCCACCAGCTTCATATCGTGAGTGATGAGGATCAAGGTATGTCCCTGCCGGTGCAGGCCCATCATTCGAGACATCAACGCCCGCGTATGACGCCGATCCAGCCCGGTAGTCGGTTCGTCCAACACCAGAATCTCTGGCTGCATGGCCCACACAGCGGCCACGGTGATCTGACGCCGCAGGCCGTAGCCCAGGACGGCCGGCGGGGCGTCCGCGAACGCATTGAGCTCAAAAGCGGCCAGAGCCTCTGCCGTGCGCGCTTCAATCTCGGCCGAGCTTAACCCCAGATTGCGGAGCCCAAAGACGATTTCTTCACGAACTGTAGCCGAGAAAATTTGGTGATCTGGATTCTGGAACACGTAGCCTACCTCGTGGGCCAGTTCGCCGATTGGACGTCCGGCTGCGTCCTGGCCGGCCACCCACACCCGGCCCCGCCTGGGGCGCAGCAGGCCGTTGAAATGCTTGACCAGCGTCGTCTTACCCGACCCGTTCTGGCCGATCAGGGCGACCCACTCGCCCCGGCCAATGGCCAGGTTGATACCGTGCAGCACCGGCGGGCCGTCTTCGTACCAATAGTCCAGGTCCTCAACCCGAACGGCCGGCTGGTCATTCACCGTTCGCGCATCCCAGGTCGTTGCGAAGCGCCTGATATGCCTCTCCCTCGGTGATAAACGCGAAGGCGGTACCCTCTCGGTGATTCAACCGGGACGCCAACTCACTGATCTGCGGGGCAGCCAGACCCAACCGATGTAAGGCTTCGACGTCCGAAAGAACCGCGCGGGGCGAGCCCTGCCGGACGATATGGCCCTCGTCCAGCACAGCCACCCTGTCCGCGAAGGAAGCCACGACCTCCGGGTCCTGCTCCACCAAGATTACAGTGGTGCCCTCTAGCCGCCTCAGCTCCGCCACCACCCTCAACACCTCGATCTTGCCAACTGGATCGAGGCCGGCCGTGGGTTCATCGAGGATCAGGATCGCCGGCCGCATGGCCAGCACCGCAGCGATGGCCAGGCGTTTCTTCTGTCCTCCCGAGAGCTGGTACGGCGAGCGATTCCGCACTCCTTCCAGGCGCACAACACTCAGCGCCCAAGCGATGCGTTCAGCCATAACCGGCTGAGGGAGGCCGAGGCTCTCCAGCCCGAAAGCAACCTCCTCCTCGACGGACATGCTGAACAGTTGGGCCTCGGGGTCTTGAAACACCAGGCCCGCCATCTGACTCAGGGCGGCCACAGAATGCTGCCGGGTATCCCGGCCGGCCACCACTATCCGGCCCTCGAAATCACCACCGGTGGCCTGGGGGACCAGGCCATTGAGGGCCAGACAGAGGGTGGTCTTGCCGGCGCCGGTGGGACCCATCACCGCCAGACACTCGCCGGCTGCGACCTGGAGATGGACACCCTGCAGAACGGCCACCGATTCCCCGCCCGGTTGGAGAGGAGGATAGGCAAAATGCAGGGCCTCGATCAGAACCAGGGGTTGATCATCGTTCTTGACGATCAAGATCAGCAATACCTGCGAGTTTCTCTGCTATGTGCGTTTCAAGACTGCCCGCCAATGGCCGCCGACGCTGACCGCAGACCGCCGACTTGCCTGGTTGTTGGCAGTCGGCCGTCGGCGGTCGGTTCTTATGCCATCCGGCTGATCGGCGGATACGCACGGCGAACAGCCAGCACCAGAGGGATGCCCACAACCCCGCCGGCGACGTTCTGGAGAACGTTGAACGGCCACTCCACTACCGCCTGTGGCGGCCCGCCCCACATGGCCGGCACGGAATATTCGCCAATGAAATAGATGCCAACCATGACGATGGTGCCCGCAGCCCAGGCCAGTAGCATCCGCGACACAGGCTGATCCTTGCCGAGATAGCCGGCTACCAGCCCTTCCAGACCGTGGGCGAAAAAGGTCAGGATCGCGAACTGGCTGTAACCCAGGCTGATGTCGGCCAGAGCCGCGCCCACACCGCCGGCCGCCAGGCCGACCCACGGACCAAAGGCGAAGGCGGCGAAATAAATGGCCACGTCGGAGAAGTTGAAAAAGCCAGTGCCGATTGGAATCACGATGAAGCGGGTGAATACCGCCACTGCTGCAATCATCACGGCTGCGATAGCGATCCGCCGAGTGTTCACCAGAGTTCCTGTCGTGTTCATTCTCTCACCTCCACAAGTGGGTTTTGGTTGGATTAGTTACACCAACGGCTGCGCAACCACTTTATCCTGAGGCATTTCGGCTGCACGCGCTTTGAGGGCTGCCAGCGCCCTGCCCAGCCGCGCAATCCCTTCGCGAATGCGGGACTCGGTTTGGGACGAGAAATTGAGACGCAGGGCGTCCTCGCCGCCAGCCTCGGCGTAGAAGACCTCACCGGGAACAAAGGCCACACCCCGCCGGCCGGCCTCTTCCAGGAGGTCCCGCGCCTTGAGGCCGGCCGGCAGCCGGCACCACAGGTTGAACCCGCCATCGGGGACCTGAAACTCGAGCTCAGGACACCGGGTGTGAAGCGCGTCGGTCATGGCCTGGCGCTGGCGAGGATAGATTCCGCGCACCCGGATGAGGTGCGCCTTCAGATGACCGTCCCGAATGAAGACCGCCGTTGCCCACTGCGCCAGGCTGTTGCCGTAGAGATCAATGCGTTGCTTGATGAAAGATAGCCGTTCAAGGACTGACCACGGCGCGGCAATCCATCCGAGCCTCAATCCCGGAAACATGATCTTGGAGAAGGTGCTCAGATAGATAACTCCATCGTGACTTGCCAGTCCTTTCAGCGATCGCGGCGGCGCCTCGTCGTAGTACAGCGGTCCATACGGATCGTCCTCGACGACTGGCACGCCAAAGCGGCTTGCCAGAGCCAGCAATCCCAGCCGTCGTTTCAGGCTCTGGGTCACTCCCGACGGGTTCTGACAGGTTGGCAGCGTGTAGATAAACTTCGGTCGATGGCGCGCCAGTAGCCCCTGCAACACCTCAAGGCGCAGCCCGTGTCCGTCTAGGGGTACACTCAGCAGGCGAGCGCCGGCTGCGCCGAATGTCTGGAGAGCGCCCAGATAAGTCGGCGCTTCGATGACGACAGCGTCGCCGGGCTCGATGAAGGCACGGGCGATGAGATCAAGGCCCTGCTGCGAACCGGTAACGATCAGAATATCGTCCGGGCCGACGCCGGCTGCAGGGTCCATCAGGCCCTCGGCGATCGCGCGGCGCAGGGGTTCAAGCCCCTCGGTGGGGCAGGGTCCGAACATGGATGGATCGCCCTGAGCCAGCAGGTCGCGCACCACGTGCCCGAAAGCCGTCGTTGGGTAGAGGTCGCGTGCGGGCACGCCGGCAGCCAGAGAGATGACGTTTCTTCGGGCCACCAAAGCTGTCAGGTCACCGAGCAGCGGGTCACGCAGCCAGTGGGGCTGTGGCGCCAGGAGCTCCGACCACGGTGGCGCGGCTGGCAGTTCCGGATGCGACACCTCGGTTCCGACGTCCAGACGGCACACCACCGTCCCCCGCCCGACATGCGCCTCAGCCAGGCCATCGGCGACCAGCTCGCGATATGCGTTGGTCACCGTGCCGCGATTGATTCCCAGCCTGTCCGCCAGTTTGCGCTCTGGTGGGAGCTGCGCTCCCTCCGACAAACTGCCGGCCAGGATCATCTCGCGCAGTTGATTCCTGATCTGAAGATAAAGCGGGGTTCGACTCTTGCGGTCGAGTTGGATCAATTGGACCATGCCAATAGAGATTATAATTGGCAAGATGAGGATGTCAAGAGCCAATTGGCGGAATAGTGAGTAGGCCAATTTCCCTTTATTGCCAGTTTCGTATCAGGTCCGGTAGTTCGCGCAAGTCACGGATCACCGCGTCAGCCTCTGGAGAGCCGGCGCGATCCCGATAGCCGGCGTAGCGTACAGTTCGCATGCCGGCCGCCCTGGCGCCGGCCACATCCTTGTCTGGATCGTCGCCGACGTGGACTACAGCGCCGGGGGTCGTGTCCAGATCGAGATGGTACAGAGCATGTCGAAATATTGCCGGATCAGGTTTGTAGACCCCGACCTCGTCGGAGAAAGCGAAGGTCTGAAAGTACATGAGGGTGCCGTCAGCGCCCAGTACCTGGCGGATGACACGACTGGAGGGGAAATGAGCGTTGGCCACGAGGCCCAACTGATAGTCGTGCTGCCGCAGGTGGCGAAGCACGGCCGCCGCGCCTGGGGCATGTACCCACCGGATCTGGCCGGCCAGTTCATCCAGGGCGCGCCTGAGCCGGCGCCGCACCTCGAGTGGAGGTTCGATGTCGAGCCGTTCGCACATCCCATCAATCGCATCGCGTTGGGTCGATGCCGGTCCCACGAACTCAGAGGGTGGCTGATAAGCAGCGCGCACGGCGTCGGAGGAAAGGGAAAAGCCGGCATCGGCCAGCACATCCCACAGCACCATGGGGCACTGCCCACGGATCGCCTGGAGTTGGCCACGATCTCGCGGCACGTACAGGGTTGACCAGAAATCGAATGTGACGGCTCGAACAGTAGGCATGATGCCCAAGTGTATTGGGAAAGGGAGACAACGTCAAAACAAGCTTTGCTTCCAGCCTGCCTGGTGACGAAGACCACCTGGCCCTACCCTGCGATGGCCGGCCACAGGAAGCTGTTTCGTTGCGCGAACTCGGACTGTCGATTCTGTTCCTTGCCCAATTCGATTCTGGCTTGACGTTAAGCGCACCGCTCACTATAATGCGATGTCGATGAAACTGATTATCCAAATCCCCTGTCTTAACGAAACCGCTACCCTGGCAGCGGTGCTCCAGGACTTGCCGACGCAGATCCCTGGCGTCGATACCATTGAGACGCTCGTGATCGACGATGGATCTACGGACCGGACGGCGGAGCTGGCCACCGCGCTCGGTGTTGACCACGTGATCCGGCATCGCGGTCACAAAGGTCTGGCAGTTGCATTCCAGACCGGGGTCGATGCCTGCCTGCAACTGGGTGCCGATATCATCGTCAACACCGATGGCGATCACCAATACCCAGGCGCGGCCATCCCACAACTGGTCGCGCCGATTCTCGCCGGCCAGGCTGACATCGTCATAGGAGATCGGCAAGTGGATCAGATTGACCATTTCTCGAGCCAGAAGAAGCTCTTGCAGAAATTGGGGAGCTGGGTTGTGCGGTTGGCGTCAGGCACCGATGTTCCGGACGCGCCCAGCGGCTTCCGGGCTTATTCGCGGGAGGCGGCACTACGGTTGTATGTGACCAGCGAGTTCTCGTACACGGTTGAGAACCTGATTCAGGCCGGCAAGCGCCGGCTCGCTATCGCGCACATTCCGATTGAGACAAATCCGGAAACGCGCCCGCCGCGCCTCCACAAGGGCAACTGGAATTTCGTCAAACAGCAGGCCGGCACCATCGCCCGCACTTTCACCTACTACGAGCCGCTCCGAAGTTTCTCGTACCTGGCTGCACCTTTCTTCCTGGCGGGGATCGGGCTTCTGGGACGCTTCTTCTACGTGTACTTGTTTGGCAACGCCTATCAGCGACTGCTGCAGTCGGTGACTATCGGCGCAGCCCTCCTGGTCATCGGATTTCTCATCTTCGTGGTCGGTCTGCTGGCTGATGCCGTCGCGAATCACCGCCGGCTAACCGAGGAACTCCTCTATCGCGTCCGGGACATGGAGGGCGACGCACGAATCGACCACCTGACGCAGCGTATCGAGGCGCTGGAATTAGAGATTAGAGATTAGAGATTGGAGATTTGGTTCGCTAGTATTGCGTACTGCGTACTGCGTAGATGTGATTATCACGCACCACGTCACGGGCTGAGGACGACGGATAGATCTTTTGCCGGCTGGCCGGCCTCGTTGACGTAGGCCTCGATGACGCCCGGAATGGGTTGGCTGGGCGCGAAATAGTGGATTTGCACACTGAAACCCCGAATCTTGTTGCTCGGTTCGTTGAAAGTGACCACCTGCTCGCCCAGCAACGTGCCGTTGGTGTCTTTGATCTGGATTCGCACAATCTGAGCACCTGGGCCGGCAAAGCCCTCGACGATGACGGGGTTGGGGAGACGGCTATCCCTGGCTGGAAACGAGAATTCTACCCACGTACCGGGCGCCGGCTGCACGGGCAGGGCCGGCGGTGGCACAGTGGGTGTTGGTATCGGTTGGGTGCCACCGCAGGCGACGAGGCCGGCGGTTACGACAAGAATCAACGGCAAGATGAGAGAGCGTCGGATTTGTGACATTCTAATCTCCTGGCCGATAGGTGGATGAGAGCACCAGTGCGGTGCACCTTGGCCGGCACCTGAATGCCGGTTCATGAACCTCTGATCTGGGCAATGACCGCATCCATATTCTGAGTAGAAATCCTCCGTCCCGATATCATTGTACCAGACACCCGCCCGCCCGTCAACAACCGTCTCCGAGACCACAGTTTCGCCAATCGACGCCGGCTGTGCTACAATTGGGCTGCCTTCGATAATAGCCAACACCCTTTGGCGAAGATGACTCAGACACGAGACGCATGCCCTGAAGATAGTTCCGCAGGGAGGTGGCCGTGGCCGTGACGCCGCAGCCTCCGACCCAAGAGGCTATCCGACCTACACGAAAGCGCGCCCACCAGGTGGACTCCATTGGGACCGCCGGCCACGTCGTGGAGCAGGTGCCGGCTCGTGACCCTGCGCGCACGGCATGGATCGTCTTGCTGACGGCCTTCGCCGTCTTCTGCATCCTTGCTGTCACCGTCCCCTGGGGCCTCTACCGCTACACACGCACGGCAACGGCGCCTAGGATGGCTACGGTGGAGCCCATCAGTAGCACGGGCGGCACGGTGCTGGCTGAATTCAGTGGAGTGACGAAACCCGTGGCCGGCCCGATCGACATCCCAGAAGGCGGCCGAATCGTCACCGATGAGCAATCGGCTGCCTTCGTTCAGTTCTTCGAGGGCAGCAATCTGCGTCTGGCGGCAAACACCGAGGTGGTCCTGCGCCGGATGCGAGCACCCCGCTGGCGATGGAGCCGGGCCGTCGATACGTTGATCGTGGAGGTCCACCATGGGCGTATTACGCTGGGCGCTGCCAATGTCTTCGGAACGCCGCTGCACTATGAGGTGCATTCGCCCCACATGATGGCCGTTCTAGGCGAGGAAAGCTACTACCGCGTCGATGTCTCACAGAACGAGACCCAGGTTGTCACCTACGAGAAGAGCTACAGCGGTGCCGAGCAGGCTCAGGTTCAGGCAGCCGGCAAAACGGTTCGGCTCGGGCCGGGTCAGCGTACCCAGGTGATGGCCGGCCAGCCACCAAGCGCGCCTGTTGGCGCCGTTGAAAACCTGGTGGCTGACAGCTATTTCGCGAGTTCACTGGGTGAGGTGTGGCGGACGTTCCATGACCAGGGTCTGGATGGTGACGATGGGGTCGATGGGCAAGTGTCCGTCGTCGAGGTGGAAGGCCGGCGAGCGGTCCAATTCTTCCGTCAGGGCTCAAGGGAGAACAGTGCTGACGTGGGGATTACGCAGGACATCAATGAGGCACTGCCAGATTTGACGACATCGCTAGCCTTGCAGGCCGACCTGAAGATCCTTGACCAGAAAGTCGCCGGTGGGGGGGTAAAAAGCACCGAGTATCCCGTGGTGTTTCGTCTCAAATATAAGGATGCTCAGGGCAGCGAGCATGTGTGGTATCATGGATTCTACTACAAGCCGGGCAACCTGATGCAGAATGGGGAACAAGTCCCTCGGGACACGTGGCGAACTTACGATTCGGGCAACCTCCTCGACCCGGAGACCGGCTTGATCCCGCCGCCAGCCAGAATCGTGTCCTTGGAAGTCCTGGCCTCCGGGCATGACTATTGGAGCATGGTCTCATACGTGCGTCTACTGGTCGATTGACCGCGCACCTGGGTATTATTGAGGAAGAGAGGCCGAACAAGCGATCGTGATCGGCCTCTCCGTGTGAGATTCTGCCAGGCGCAGCGACGGTGAGCAGGAACCAGGTGTGTACCATCGCGTTCGGGTCCGGTCCACACGAGCGATCCGCCGATCGCTCGTCGAGCAGGGGCGACAGGACTGCTGCGCGGGCAGCTCGGCAACTCCATCATAGCACAACACCCTCCTCCTGATCCCGATGAGCGCTCTACGATTGCCCAACAATCGTCATGTGGGGCGGCTGCTAGCGACTATGGCCAGCCGGCTGGCCCGGCATCAGTGGCTCGTCCAGTCGTTTCTTCTCGATTTCAGTCCCAGTTTTGGCACGCTGGACGACTGCCCTGAAAGTGTCATTTTAACAACTATAACCGAGGCTCCGCTTCATGGACCCCCGCCGGCCGCACCCGCCTCGCCGCCGGCCGGCGCCAGGTCGGCGCTGGTCAGGTAACGGAAGAAATCGGAATCGGCAGGGATGACGATGGTGTCCCCTCCCTTGAGGATCGTCTTGTAGGCCTCCAGACGCCGCAGGAAGGCGTAGAACTCCGGGTCCTGCTTCAGGGCCTCGGCGTAGATGCTGATGGCCAGGGCCTCGCCCTCGCCACGGAGGCGCTGGGCCTCCCGGTAGCCTTCGGCCAGGATGACCGTCCGGTCCCGGTCCGACCGGGCGCGGATGATGGCCGCCTGCTCCTCACCTTCGGCCCGGAACAGCGAGGACTCCCGCTGGCGCTCTGCCCGCATCCGATTGAAGACGCTCTGCTGCACCACCTCCGGCAGGTCGGCCCGCT